>JAICLE010000055.1 GCA_025927545.1 Gemmatimonadales bacterium | reverse complement strand
GCCCCGTCGGGTGTGCCGTCCAGGACGTACGACATCCCGGCCTGTGAGCCGTAGACGTTCGCCCGCTCGCGCTGGACGATACGCAGCGCTCGTGGGGTCTCCGTCGACACCACGCTCGCGCCTTTGGGCGCGATGCTGATCCCCAGGACGAGGCCGAACATCTGATGCGGACGGTCGGACATGTGATGGTTGAGCAGGCCCGCATCCAGGATACCGTTTTCGGTGTCCAGCTCGACGAGTTTCGAGATGTGCGTGGCGTAGTGGCAGTGATAGATCCAGTTGCCCGGCCGATCCGCTGCCCAGGATAGCGACATCGTGCCGAACGGCTGCAGGACCTCCGTCACGCCCATTCGCCGCTGGTCGGGGGTGTAGAGCGAATCCGTCAGCCCGTTGCCTTTCGACTCGATCCGGAAGTAGAAGCCGTGGAGGTGCATGGGGTGATCGATCTCGGTGAAGTTGACCACCCGCCAGTGCACCGAGTCGCCCTGGGTATAGTCCAGCCGCTCCGTATGCGGCCAGGACAGCCCGTTGATGGCCATGGTGCACCGGCTCAACCCCGACGGGCTCGCCGGGGCGACCGCGCACCACCACGAGATCGCGAAAAGGCGGTCGTCCGGGGTGCGCGGCGCGTTCGGCGGATCGACGACAATGATCCCGTGGAGCTGCATGTCCTCGACCAGCCGGAGGCCGGCCGGATCCACACCGCGCTTTGCGTAGTAGTAGTAGGTCCCCGGGGCGGTTGCCTTGAACCGCAGCCGCGCCGTGCCCTCCACGGGGATCGTCACCGAGTCCGGCTGCCCGTGGACCCTGCCGAAACCATAGACGGTCAGCGGCCGATCGAGCCGGTTCCGGACGGTAGCGTGGATCTCCGTGCCTGTGCGGACACGGATGACCGGGCCCGGGGTGGACAGCGGCTTTCCCGCTTCGCCGAAGGCGGCGACGTCGAGGGCGCGCCCGCTATCACCCTCCGGCTGCCAGGAACCGGATCGCGCCTCCAGGGCAATCGTCAGGATACCGTGCTCGAGGGTACCCCCGGATCGTCGGTTGTCGTTGGGAGCGATGCGAGCTGCAGCAGGAGGCCGTGACGACGCAACCGTGACGGAGGCAAGAGCGACCAGCGCGGCATAGGCGAGCCACTTCGTCATGGCGGCACTCCTGGCGTGACAGGGCCGAGGACACGGGCGATTGGATGGCGTGAATCGTCCGCCGGGGCTGCCTGATAGGCTGGCGGTGCTCACAAGATGGAGTGGAAGACAGCGGCCGGCTAGCCCAGCGAGCGTGTGCGACCAGCGCACGCGTGCGCCGGCGAAACGACCGTCGAGTCGCAATCCGCGTCCGTCCTGAGGCTGGAGACCGGTCGCGGAATCCGTATGTACGGCAGCTAAGCCCAGGATGGGCCCCGACTTCTGCAGCAGCAAACCCGCTGCACTCACAAGGCACGATAGCTGCAGCTTGCCCGATAGGTCCTGCAGGTCCCCCTTTGAGCCATCTCGAGCTTTGCGAACGCCGCCGGAGTGACCCGTGGTCGAGGCGCGCCCGTCATCCCTCCGCAGTCAGCGGGGGCAGGCTCTCGTAGAGTATGCGACAATCGTCGCGGTCATAGGCGTGTGCCTGGTGGCGATTCTCGGCCTGATAGGTAGAGCGACCGGCCGTGCCTACGATCGCACCGCTGCCGCCGTTTCGCTTCCGGGCAATTCGGGATACTCGGCGGTGCCCGCAGGGATACTGACGAGCACTACTTCCCACCGGCGGGGAGACGCCCATGGGCCGGGAGAGCCGCCCGATGACTCTCTGGCCAGCGGGGAGCCACAGGACTCCTCCGGCGGAACCGCGACGGCATCGCGCTGACCCTCAATTCGGCGCCGGTCGCCCAACTGAAAGCGCCGCACCGGAGTAATCCGGCGCGGCGCTTTCACTATTCAATTCATCTCCTGCATTTATTTCCTCTCCTGCGCCCTACGGCGTCGCTGCCACCGCCGCGGGCGCGTCGAGCAATCCCGCGCCCGTTGCGTCGGCGCCCCAGCAGATCTGCTGCGTCGTCGTGCTTCCCGGGACGAGGATGACCGAGCGGCACCCCGCACCAAGCGGTATGGCCGAGCTCTCGAGCGCGGCCTCCGCCTGGCTCTCGGTGAGTGCCGGATCCTTCTCCAGCATCAACGCGACGGTGCCGGTCACGTGCGGCGCCGCCATCGAGGTGCCGCCGAGGAAGAAGAAGTCGGGCTTGCCGCGCTGGGTCTGGAAGGGTCCCACGATCCACGATCCCGGCGCGGCGACGTCCAGATCCTGACCGGCGAGCTCCCGGCTGGAGAAATCGGTGATGTAGAAATCGCTCGCGCGGGTGGGCTCGGGGACGTCGGTGGCGACCCACCAGGTGGGGCTGGTCCACTCGCCGGTCCAGCCGCTCGCGGCCGCGGAGATGACCTGGGGCAGCGCGCCAGGATAGCTCATGCCGGCCTCACCGGCGTTCCCGGCGGAGAACACCAGCAGCACGCCATGCGCCAGCGCGTAGTTGACGGCAGCTTCAGTCAATGGATCGTTGCTGCCACCGCCCCAACTGTTGTTCACCACCAGCGGCGCGTTCGCGAGCGGGCCATCCTTGAGCTGCGCGAAGTAGAGCAGGCCGGCCGCAGTGATCGAGTTATAGAAGCTGCAGCCGTTATGGGAATTCTCGCTGCCCCGGCTGTGGAGCTGCACGGGAATGATCGTCGCCTGCGGCGCCGTGCCCTGGATCCTGTTCGCCCCGAACTGGTATCCCAGGATCGTGCTGACCACGTGCGTCCCGTGCGCGCAGACGTCGTGCTGCCACTGGTCACCTGCGGGCGAGGTCACGTTGCCCCTGTCCCGCGCGCCGCCGCCGACGAACGATGTGGCGTACTGGGTCGCGATGCGCTCCGCCGGGAAAAACTGCGGCCAGGTATAAAGCAGGCCTGTATCCAGGATCCCGACGTAGACGCCCTTGCCCGTCTGCGACACGGCGCGGGCCGAGCTGAACGGGGAGACCGTCACGTTGATGGCATCCTGGTCCCAGGTGCTGATGCCACCGGTGAAGTCGGGGACGTCCACCAGGTCACTGTTCGGCGGAATGTTGACGATGGCGTCGATCGCCGCGCCCTTCACGAAGGGCAGGGCTCGCACAGCGGCGAGTTGACTCGCCTTGGCCGCCATGGTCAGACCGTTGATCTGGGGAAAGGTCTTCTTGACCTGCCCGAGCGCATTGAGCCTCGCAAGCTGCGCGGGTGTGGCCGCACGCTTGAGAACGACATTGATACCGACGAGGCCTGATGGTGAGGTGGTGGCGAGCGACGGGGCAGATGGCGCGGCGGGTTCGGTGGTTTCTTCACTGCAGGCAGCAAGCGCGAGGAGGGCCGCCGCGGCAAGGGTGAGCAGACGGGGGTTCATCAATATCTCTCCACTATGTTTTGGGCAACTCTGAGCGCCCGTGGCAAGGATGTCCGGTAGTGCGGTGAGTCGTCACTCTTTCCGAGATTAGCGGACCCCGTGGCATCCCGCAACCTTCGCGATCACCCCCTAGCCGTGTCTATCCCGGCTCCCTCCGGCCGGAAGGGCCTGGGCGGGGGCGCCAAGTGCGCGTGCCGGGGCTTCCGCGTGGCTGGTGCCTGGGCTCACATCCCGCACAGCGCTGGGGGGGTAGTGTCTTGGGGTATCCGACGAGCCTTCGAGTACGAGCCACAGGAAGGGAAGCTGCCATGCTCACACGAACACTCCTTGCCGCCGGTGGACTGGCGGCGGCTTTCGCGGCCGCGCCGCTGAGCGCGCTCCATTCCCAGACCCCGGCCCAGGACTCGGCCGCCAACCGCACCTGGGGCACCCATACAGGGCCGATCATCAGCAAGCCGACTGCACGGGCCGACGTGGCGGCGGACAGTGTCCTTATCGCCCAAGCAATCCTGGCCAACCAGCAGGAGATGCGCCTCGGGACGCTGGCGCAGCAGAAGGCCGCGAGCCCGGCCGTCAAGCAGTTCGGCCAGCGGATGGTGACCGACCACACCACGATGGGCAAGCAGTGGAGCGCGCTGGCCGCGCAGAACGGGCTGCCCCTCAAGCCGAGCCCCGATCCGACACAGACCGAGCAGACCACCCAGCTCCAGTCGCTCTCCGGCGCGGAATTCGATCGGGTCTACATGACCGCGATGATCCAGATGCATCAGCGCATGGCGAGCGACCTGCAGAACGAGGCATCCTCGGCACACTCCGCGGAGGTACGGCAGATCTCGGCGAACGGGTTGCCGATCGTCCAGCAGCACCTGAGCCTGGCCACGCAGGTCGGGAGCCAGGTCGGCGCCGGCACCAACGTCGCGGTAGTCTCGACGACGCCGGCGGTGCCCGGCACCACTCAGACCACCACGCAACCCGGTCAGGTAGTGACGCAGCCCGGTCAGGCCTCTCCCGAGCGGGCGAACCGCGCCAGCGCCGATCTCAAGGCCGATCGGGATTTCGTTCAGGAGGTGGCGGCTGACAACCTGCTGGAACTCCGCCTGGCCGATCTTGCCCAGCGCAAGGCCAGGGACCCAGCGGTGAAGCAGTTTGCGCAGCAGATGCAGGGCGCCTTCACGCAGGCGCAGAACCGGTGGACGGGGATGAGCGCGAGAAACGGCATGACGGTCAAGCCGAGCATGGGCCGGATGCACCAGCAGAAGGTGGATCGGGTGCAAAAGGCGTCCGGCGGGAATTTCGACCGGGTCTACATGCAGACGGTGATCCAGCACCTCGAATCCATCGTCCCCTACTTCCAGAACGAGGGGCGATCCGCCAACTCGCCGCAGGTGCGGCGCCTGGTCGGATCCGAGCTTCCGTCGCTGCGTCAGTCGCTCGCGCTGGCCAAGCGGACGGGCGCGCGAGTCAAGGCGGACACCTCCGAGTCCGGGAGCCGGAACGTCTCGGACAAGAAATAGCTCGATCGCGAGAAGCTCGAGCAGGAGCAGGAACGCCCCGGGTGTCGAACCCGGGGCGTTCCTGCTTGCGCCCGTGCGGTCCAACCTTTTCGGCAGACCGATTGTCCAACCCGTGACTCTTTCCACGGGCGCACTGCGTGACGGCATTCCTCGGCGTTCTGCTGCTGCTCCAGACCCAGGCGATGCCGGGGGCGTCCCCACTCCCTACCGCCACCGCGGTCCGGGCCACCCGCACCGAGGCGCCGCCGGTCCTCGACGGCCGGGATGACGACGCCGTCTGGCGCTCCGCGCCCTGCATCGATCAGTTCCTCGAGGCGAGGCCCAGCGAAGGCGCCCGTCCCGAGTTCCGGACCGAGGGGCGGGTGGCGTACGACGAGCACAATCTGTACGTATTCGTCCGCTCGTTCGATCCCCACCCCGACAGCATCGTCAGCCTGCTCTCCCGCCGAGACGAGGAGACGGCCTCCGATTACGTGACGCTGATGCTCGATCCCTATCACGACCGGCGCACCGGGTACGAGTTCTCGGTCAATCCAGCCGGCGTCAAATCGGACTACGCGATCTATAACGACGGCAACGAGGACGTCGCCTGGGATGCGGTATGGGACGCGGCGACCCGGATCGATTCCCTTGGCTGGACCGCGGAGTATCGCATTCCCCTCTCCCAGCTCCACTACTCGTCCAAGGGGGGCGGCGTGTTCGGCCTGCTCATCTGGCGGGTCATCCAGCGTCACACCTCGACGGTCACCTGGCCGCTCTATCGCACCTCCAGATCAGGTCTTGCGTCCCAGTTCGGTGAGTTGACCGGCCTCGACGGGCTGGGGAGCCCGAACCAGGCTGAGATTACGCCATATGTCGTCACCCGGAACGTGCAGGACGCGGGCTCCGCGGATTTCGGGCGCAGTCAGGAGGTCACGGGCGGCGGCGACCTCAAATACGGCATCGCCTCCAACGTGCTCCTCAATGCCACGGTCAATCCCGATTTCGGTCAGGTCGAGGCGGACCCGTCGGAGCTCAACCTGAGCGCGTTCGAGACGTTCTTCGACGAGCGGCGGCCGTTCTTCGTGGAGGGAAAGGGACTCTTCACCTTCCCCGTGAACTGCGTCGTCGTCCTCGACTGCAACACGGGCGAAGGGCTGTTCTATTCCCGCCGGATCGGGCGCTCACCGCAGCTGGCCGGCATGTACGGAGACGTGACGTCCGCCACCTCGACGAGAATTCTGGGCGCCGGCAAGATCACCGGCCGCCTGCCGGGTGGCTTCTCCCTTGGCGTCCTCGACGCGGTCACCCAGCACGTCGACGGTCCGGGCGCGACCACGCTCGAGCCGGCGGCGAACTATGGTGTGGTGCGGGGCAATCAGGACTTCCACGGTGGCGACGGGAGCATCGGATTCATCGTGACGGGGGTGAACCGCTCGCTCGACGCCACCAGCGAGGGCTACCTGCACCGGAGCGCCTACACCGGCGGCCTGGATGCGCGCTGGAGATTTCACGGCCGGTTCGAGGTGTCCGGCTCGGTGGACCTGAGCCGGGTTGCGGGGAGCCCCGCGGCGATTGCCCTGACGCAGCAGAACCCGGTGCACCTGTATCAGCGGCCGGACGGCCCGTTGACTTTCGATTCGACCCGGACCTCGCTCAGCGGCAGCAACCAGGAGCTCCGGTTTGCCAAGGTCGGCGGCAGGCGGTTGCACTTCGAGACGGCATACCAGCGACGCTCGGCGGGGTTCGAGATCAACGACATCGGCTTTCTCCGTCAGGCCGATCAGCAGGAATGGACAACCTGGGCCAACCTGGTATTCAACGACCCCAACGACATTTTCCAGCAGCTCCGGTGGAACTTCAACAACTGGGAGTACTGGAGCGCCGCTGGGCTGCCGACCGAGCGCGCGTTCAACACGAACGTGCACGTCCAATTCACCAACCGCTGGTGGCTCCACGTGGGCGGCACGGTTGGCCAGGTCGGCACCACCTACTGCGACCGCTGCGCGCGTGGTGGGCCCGCCGTGCGGCAGGACCCGTATCTCTCCCCCTGGATCACGTTAGAGGGCGACGACCGTCGGCCGCTCGTCCCCATTCTCTCGGCCCACTACACCCGAGGCGACCAGGGCCGCTCGGAGACCATCGATTTCTCACCGGAGCTCGACTTCAAGATCTCCAGCCGCTTCACCACCTCGCTCAGCGTCGACTACAATCACAACCGGAACGATCTGCAGTACTTCGACACCTTCACCGATGCGGGGGGCGCGCAGCACTACACCTTCGCTCATCTCGAGCAGAAGACCTTGAGCCTGACCTGGCGCCTGGGCTTCACCTTCACGCCCACCACGTCGCTCCAGGTCTACGCGTCTCCATTCGTGTCGAAGGGCACGTACACCGACCTGCGCGAGGTGGCGGACGCGCGGGCGGACTCCTATTCGGCGCGCTACCGGCCCTACGCCCCGCCGGCCGACAGCCCCGCGGGTTTCAATTTCCAGCAGTTCAGGTCCAACGTGGTGTTTCGCTGGGAGTACCGGGCAGGCTCGACGATCTTCCTGGTGTGGAGTCAGGGGCGCGAGGGATCATCGCCGCTCGAGGGCGCCCAGTCGTTCCGTAGCGACCTCGGCGACCTGCTCGGCCGCCGGGCGAACGATACGTTCCTGGTAAAGGTGTCCTACTGGCTCACGCCCTGAGGCTCAACCGCCTGAGCGTCCCGGCGAGCGCACCGGCACCCCGGCGGCCGCGAGCCGCGCAGCGCCCGACTCCCGCTCCTCCATCCCTCGCGGCGGCCGGTGGATCGGATCCGCGCCGATCGTCCCGACGAGCGCCGCCGGATACTTGTGCGAGCTCACCCGCTCCAGCTCGGCGCGCGCGTGTTCCAGCCGCCCGGCAATGCCGAGCCGGCCGGCCTCGTCGCGGTGTCCCGCGCGCGCCAGGAACTCGGTCAGGCTCCGGACGTGCCGCGTCCACAGCGAAACATCCCGCTGCTGCTTGACCACGAGCCGCTGGTGGTACCAGTCGCTCGCGAGCAGCGCCTCCCGGGTGAACAGCGCGCGCACGTCCGGGTGGGCCGCGTCTTTTCCCTCGAAGTGTCCGCGCGCCATGATGTGGAGCAACGCCCTGAGCGGCGGGCAGGCATCCTCGATGGTGCCGTCCGTGAAATACGCCTCCGCCACCCGCTGCTGCGCCTCCACGATGTTGTCCACCCCGTCGGCGAAGACGGCCGGATCCTGCAGCTCGGGCTTGAGGATCTCGTCGGTGAACACCGCCGTGGCGTTGTCGAACACCCGCCCGAAATAAGTGTGGACGAACTTTGCCGTGATGCGAAAGCCCAGCCGGCTGGCCATCACCTTCCGCCCGCCGAGGTCGTAATCCTCGAGCTGCTCCAGATGTCCGGCCTCGATCAGCCGCTTCGGATCGCGCTCGTGGGGGAACAGCCGGCACCAGACCTCGGGGACCAGCAGGCTGATGTCGTGATCCACCCGGAAGCGCGGGCCGATGAAGCCGGCCGCCGAGCTGAACCCGGCGTATCCGGTGAGCAGCATCGAGACCAGCGCGTTGTTGAGATCGGCGGTCGCCGCGAGCGCGTTGAACGGTCCCTTGGTGAGCGCGCCCTCCGAGCCCGCGCCCGTGGTGCTCGGCGACGTTCCCGTCAGCGAGCACACGTAGTCCATGAACAGCTCCGGCAGCTCCTGGTAGTGGATCGGCCCGTACACGCAGAGCGGCCGGATGCCTTCCTCCGGTCGGTTGTTCCGGCGGCCCGATAGCACGCTGATGACCGGAAACATCACCGGGGCGTGGAGCGGCAGGCGGCGGGACAGCCGTGCCCCCATTTCGGCGACGTATCGGTCGCGGGGCCGGGCGAGGTCGGGCCGCACCTGGAGGTAGCGCGGGTTCTTGGTGGGCTTGCCGTCTACCAGCCGCGGCCGGGCCGAGCAGATGGAGAAGCCATCGGCGCGCGCGGCGTTCCGGGCCACGTGATCGCGCATGGGCGGGGTAAACGCGTCGTGCAGCGCCACGTCCTCCACGATACGCTGCGCGTCCTCCGGGGTGACCGGCTGGAAGTTGGAGCAAAAGAGCCCTGGCCCTGCCATGTCCTGCTCGGTCTGCCGGTCGAGTCCCGGATGAATGGCGTCGTCGGGCCGCTGAAACAGGCGGTACTCGCAGTTCTGCGCCAGCTTGAGGCTGGGGTGGCCGTCGTACTCCCCGGGAACGCCGACGAGCCGGCGTGCCGGCACCACCACAGAGGCGGTGATGTCGTCCTCCATCTGCACCTTGTCGGCCGCCACGAAGTCCTGCCGCAGCTTGTAGGTGCGCCAGGCGCCGTTCTCCTCGCGCCCGATGCGCAGATAGTTGGCCACCAGCCTCCGGCCCTGATACTTGAGCTCGTGGCCCGGCGCGCCATTGATGATGTCCACGCTGAAGTGCGCCCGCCAATCGGCTCCCCACTCCGGCCGGTAGAAACGCTTGATGACGAACACCAGCGCCCGCAGGTGATTCGGAATGCTCTCGAGCCACGCGTTGTACTCCGGCGTGAACTCCGCCGGGTTGGGTGTGAGCAGCTTGATGACCGAGCCGAGCGAACGATCCTCCGACAGAATCGGCCGGGAGGGCCCGCGGCCGTCATAGTCCCGGTCGAAGATGGCCTGGACGAGCGCCATGTCCTCATCGAAGCTTCGCACGTAGAACGAGCCGGGCAGGATGGCGTCCACCAGGCTCTTGCTGATCTCCGACTTGCCGCCGCCGGACACGGTGCACGGCTTGTGGCAGAACGCGCCCTCCGGCACGGTCCCGATCAGCCGCCAGCTTGGCGCCGCCCGGTGTCGGGCCATGCGGACCTTGTAGCCGCTCGGGTGGATGTAGATCCGGCCCGGCAGGAGCCTCAGGTGCTGCTCCGTGCCGTTCCTGGTCCACTTGATCTCCTGGCGGGGGACGTCGATCTCCATGTCCTCCGGCATGTAATGGATCTCGGGATAGAGCGCGTCGGTCGCATAGCCGGACGGGTCGAATCTGGCGCGCTGCCCCAGGAGCGCGAGCACCTCGGTGAAGCGGTGGTTGGCGCTCACCACCCGTACCAGGTCGGGCGAGAAGCGGTCACCCAGGTTGAAGGTGGCGAACGCCAGCGCCCCACCCGCGTGCTCCTCCTCGGCCAGCCCGTAGAGGTTTGCGCTGTAGCCGATCTGGGTCTTGATCTCCTTCTTGCAGTAGCCGAAGTAGTTGTCGGCCAGGATGGTGATCATCACCCCGCGGGTGTCGCGCGAGGTGATCTTGAAGGGCCGGCCATCGTTGTAGAGCTCGCGCTCGTCCGTCCAGCACATCCCCGCGACGCGCTCGGCCTCGGTGGCCCGGCTCACGTGCGGCAGGCCGAGCTCCTGCTTGCGGAGGCGTGTGAGGTGGGGTGCCAGGATCACGCAGCCGCTGTGGCCGGTCCAGCCGTCCACGTCGAGGGCGGCGTCGTTGGCCGGCAGAGAAGGGTCGCCGGCGTTGCCGAAGATGCTCTCCACGAAGTCCAGGTTGGACACCAGCCCGCCGGGCGCGAAGAAGCGCACCTCCATCCGCTTCTCCGGCGCGACCCTGGGGACTTCGGGGCACACCAGCGGCCTGAGCAGCAGTGACACCACGGTTTCCACGGGCTCCGGCCAGTGCGCCGTGAACGGCAGGCGCGTGAGCTCGGCCGGGGGACGGAGCGCCTCCTGCAGCAGCCGCAGGAAGGTCCGGAGCGGCACGCGCGTCTTGTCCGCGGGAATCGGGAGCCCGCCCTCCGCCACGTGGAATACGCCCCGGGTGGTGCGCCGGTCGTTGACCGGGTTGTGCAGCACGCCGTTGTCCAGCCGGTAACTCGATACCAGCTCGTTGCTCCACGATTCCGCGTCGACCGGCAGGGATAGCTCCCGCGCGAGTCCGTAGCGATCGAGGATGAGCGTCTCGGCCGGGAGCCGGACGGACTCGGGGAACTCGGCCGCCTCCAGCAGCCCGTCGAGGTAGTCCTGGATCCGCCGGTCGGCGGGGCACAGATGCTCGGAGAGCAGTCGCGTCTGCTCGCGATAACGCGCGAAGAGATCGCCCGCCAGATGGAGCACGTCCTCGTCGCCCGACTCGGCCGGAATCCGGGCACCCATGGCCGCGAGCTTGAGCAGGATGGAGCCGACGGCTGCGCGGCGCTCCGGGAGCCACGCCGCGCCATCGGTCCGAAGTCCCACTGCTCGCTCGAGCTCCATGACATCCCTCCAGGTGCAAGTCGGTACGAGAGTACCACCGAACGAACCACCGACGCACTGATTCGTCAACCGGCGCTTGTGCTGGTGATCCCCGTGTCCGGGGAGCTCGGGGTGGACAGCGTGCAGGAGCGGGGGCAGTATGTCGGGAGGAGTCGCGCTCTCTCACCCTCTCACGTCTTCTCGAGGATGGACCGATGAGCCTCAACCGCATCCAGGGCATCATCCTGGCCTGTGTGCTCGCCGCCTGCAGTGGCAAGGCAAGCCCGGGGGCCGATGCCCGGGTCGATTCCACCCATCGGGCGACACAGCTTACCGCCGCGCCGATGCTGCCCGCATTTCGCGCGGAGCTGGATTCCATGGCCGCTCATCCATCCATGATGCACGACGCCATGCCGCGGTATCAGGCCAAGGTGAAGCGGGTGGTGGACGCGATGCACGCGGACATGATGGCTGCGGGGATGCCGAGCGATCCCGCCTATGAGGCGCTCGCGGATTCGGTCGTCAAAGGCTCGGTCGCGCTCTCGACCGCCGCCGGTCCTGAGTTCGAGCGGCTACTGGCCGAGCACCTGGACCAGACGCGGCGATTGACTGCCGTCTACGAGTCGAAGACCAACGCGATGTAGCCAGGCGCCGGCTCCTCGTCAGGGCGTGGTCACCAGCGGCAACTCGACGAAGCTCGCGTGCCCGGGAGCGTGGTAGATCCGCTGCACCGCCTTCCGGTAATCTCCGGGCTTTGCCCAGAAGATGCTGAGGACGAACGTCTGCGGATTGCGGTCGTAGAGCGGGAACCAGCTCGACTGGACCTGCACCATGATGCGATGGCCCGGCAGGAAGACGTGGTTGGCCGTGGGCAGCCTGAACCGGTAGAGCAGCGGCTGGTTGGCGGCGATCGGCCGGGCGGTCTCCAGGCTCTCGCGGTAGCGTCCGCGGAAGATGTCGGCGGAGATCATGAGCTGATAGCCGCCCATCTCCTTCTGCGCGGCGACCTCGTCCGGGTAGACATCGATCACCTTGACCACCCAGTCGGCGTCGGTGCCGCTGGTCGAGGCAACGAGGTTGGCGACCGGCTGGCCGCTGATCTTGATCGGCTTGGTCAGCACGTCCGAGCTGAACACCAGGACGTCCGGACGGCCGGAGGCCTCGCGCTGATCGTCGGCCAGCCAGTCGGGCCAGGTCATGCCGTTGTCGTAGCCGACCGGCTGGATGGGCCGGGCGCGGAAGGGCACGGGCTTGGCGGGATCCGAGACGTATTCGTCGAACGGCGCATCGTCGCGCTTCGGCGGCGTGGTGCCGAGCCTCGAGCCCGCGAGCAGATGGAGCGGCGTCGGCGTGACCTTGCAGCCGGCGGTGCAGCCCGCGGGCCATGCGTCGAGGCGCCGCCAGGTATTCGTCCCGGTCTCGAAGGCGGAGACGGGTGCCACATCCGACCTGGGCGCGTCGTTCTTGAGGTAGTGATCGAGGAACGGGCGCAGGATCCGGTGCTGGAAGTAGAGTGACGTGTTGCTCTCGAACCGCAGCGCCCCCAGCGTGCTGCCGTCCTCGATCTCCCCCCCGTGGTGCCAGGGTCCCATCACCAGGAACACCATGTCATTGGCCGTGTCCCTGGGCTCGAGCGCCTGGTAGACGGCGATGGCGCCGTAAATGTCTTCCGCGTCCCACAGGCTGTGCACCAGCATCGTCGGCACCTTGAGCGGCTGGCCGGCCAGGATCTTGTCCATCGCCTGATTCCGCCAGAACGCGTCGTAACTCGGGTGCGCCAGGATCTTCCGCCAGAAGCCGACCTGCTCGAGTCCGCGCATCCGGCCCAGCTCCCCGGCCGACCCCGCCTGCATGAACATGTCGTAATCGTCGAAGTGGCTGGTCCACCACTTCGCCTCGTTCGAGCGGGTGGCTTCCTGCTCGTAGATGTAGGACATGTTCTGCTGGCGGAAGGCACCGTTGTGGAACCAGTCGTCTCCCATCCAGCCGTCCACCATCGGGTTCATGGGCACGGCCACCTTGAGCGCCGGGTGAGGGTTGACGAGCGCCATAAGCGGCAGGAAGCCGTCGTAGGAGATGCCCAGGATCCCCACCCTGCCGTTGCTCTCGGGCGTGTGCTTCACCAGCCAGTCGATGGTGTCCCAGGTGTCGGTCGAGTGATCGACCGCGGTCGGGTTCTCCGGTCCGTGAAGGGGGCGGTTCATGACGTAATCGCCCTCGGAGCCGTACTTGCCGCGGACGTCCTGCACGACCCGGATGTAGCCGCCCTCGACGATCACGTCGGTGGCGTTGTCGTAGCCCTCGAGGATCGGGCCCAGGTGGGAGCTCTGTGCGTGAGTGGTGAGCTCGTCCGCGCTGTACGGCGTTCGGGTCAGGAGGATGGGAGCCCCGTGGGCGCCCTTCGGAACCAGGATGACCGTGTGCAGCTTCACCCCGTCGCGCATGGGGATCATGACCTGGCGGCGGACGTAGTCGAAGCTACCGGTGACGGGCCGGAAGCTGTCGGGCGTCTCGCTTGGCAGGGTCGTGGCGTTCTGGGCGGCCGATGGTGCGGCAAGCGCCAGCGAGCCGGTCAGGAGCAGGAGGAAGGTCGACGCGGGCGCGCGACTGCGGGTGGTCATCGCGAGTTCCTTGGGGAGGGGAGGGCCGAGGCAGGGAAGATGTGGCGAGAGCGGCGGGACGTCGAGGGCCGCCGCAAACATGCGGGCTGACGCCGCGTTGCGGGCGCGGGGGCGTGATGTAGCTTGAGGTGGACGATCCGGACGCGATCACCTCCACCTGGACTCACTCCATGAAAACAACGCTTCAGCTCGTGGCGCTCGCGGTCTGCTGTCTCGCCGGCGCCGCCTCGGCGCAGGACTCCGCCTCACCGGTGGCCGACGCCCTGCGCTCCGCCGAGCAGCGCGCGGGGCGCAATCTCGTGGCCGCGGCGGAGGAGATGCCGGCGGCGAAGTACGGATTCAAGCCGACGCCGGCGCAGTTGACCTTCGCTGCGGTGCTCGGGCACCTGGCCAAGGGGAACGACTTTCTCTGCTCGAGAATCGGCGGGGTAGACGCGCCCAAGCGCACCGACGTGGCCAAGGACGCCCCGAAGGACAAGCTCGTGGCCCGGCTCCGGGAGTCGTTCCAGTTCTGTGAGACGGCGCTCGCCAAGGTGGATGACAAGGACCTGGGCGGCAAGGTCCCGTTCTTCGGTGACCGCCAGGTGTCCCGGGCGGAGGCGATGCTCGCCGCGGCGGAGGACTGGGCGGACCACTACAGTCAGCTCGCGATCTATCTCCGGCTCAACGGCCACCTGCCGCCGACGGCCAAGGGGAAGCAGGAGGAGTAGGCCGCGCGGCGGCCGACTCAGCGCGGCCCGCGAAAGCCCCCACCCCAACCCGTTCCCGGATGGCCGCCCTCGCGCGGGTCGCAGCGTCCGCCGTGCCCACCCGCATGTATCGCGGTGGCCCCGCCATCGTCCGCGGACGGCTCGTCCGTCCGCGCGGGAGCGCTCACCGGGCCGCTGCTCGCCGGGATCACGGTGATGGTCCGCCCGGGTGCGAGCGCATGGGGGTCGGCGGCCTCGACTTCCTTGGCGGCGCTTATGGCGACGGGAGCGACCGGCACCGGAGCACCCGCACTGGCCGGGGCCCGGCTGTCGGGCTGGCGCGAGCGCTGCGGCCGGTGCGTCACCCGGGCCCGGACGGGGACTCGCATCAGCTCTACCGGTGATGCGACGGCCGCGGCGGGGAGCTCGGCACGTTCGAGCGTGAGGTCGCGCGAGGGGGCCCGGCCGGCAGACTGAGGCGTCCGGTCGGGCGCATCAACGCAGCCGGCGGCCGCGGCCGTCAACAGCGCGAGCGGGAGAAGCAGCACGGTGCGCATGGGTCCTCCGGAGCGGTGGCAGAGTCTGGCTGCTCAAGGGACTGGGGACGAGGCGGCCGGGGTTCCCTGCACGCGGGGTGGGGAGGACGCGCTTACTGCGGGAAGAATCGCCGGTGGAGCAGCGCCAGCACCTCGGGATCAAGACCCGGCGGATCGAACGCGACCGCGATCTCGCGTCCCACGTGCCGGACCACCCGTCCGCGGACCTCGATCACGGTCTCGGCGTCGAGCTGGAGCGCCCCTTCGATTCGGCTGCCGGTGGCCGGCGCCGACTCGGAGCGCGTCAGCGCGTAACGCAGGCCGGTGGCGCTCACGTCGCGGAGCGGCGTGCGGGTACCCGAAGCATCGGCCGAGGGCGCTGGAATCGGCAGTCGAGGGGCGCCGCGCCGCTCGCGCTGGCGCTGCAGCAGCGCCGCACGCTCCGTCTCGATGTCTACCGCGGTGGGCCAGCCGCCTCCGTTCGGGAGGAGGGCAAGCCCGGCGCGATCCACCCGGCCGATTCGCGCGCGCAAGGCGATACGTTCTCCACCCCTCAGCACGAGCGTGCCGCTCACCTGCTGATCCACGCGCCAGACGCGGCTGGCCGGTGCGGGCTCGATCCTGAGGCCGCCGACCCCGAGGTCGCGCACGGCGCAGCAACAGCCCTCGATCTCGAGCAGCCCCGGCGCGGTGCGGCGGTACTCGGCGCGCTGGAGGCCGCGGCGGTCGAGCTGGTCCATCCTCCAGCGCTCAGTCGGAGCCGTCATGCGACCTCGAGATCATCGGGCAAGCGACAGGATCAGGCACGCTCCACCGACCGCCACGGCGTCCTCCGCCAGCGCGACTGCGTAGTCCGGTACGCCGAGCATGCGGACGAGGCCGGTGCGCGCCCGGTAGCCGCCCAGGGTGCCTGCGACCGCGCCGAGCGCGCCGAGGATGGCGCCGAGCGGGAGCGAGCCTCCGGTGCCGCCGAGCAGCGCCGCGCCGGCAAGGCCGCCGGTCACGATCCGGCCAATGAACGGCCCCGGCTGTGTCCGGCTGGGTGTCCGCGGCAGCTTGTCCGCCACCAGCTCCGCCAGCATGAATGCCGTCAGCAGGTATGCCGCCGCGGTGGACCCCAAGAAGGTGAGCGGGGTGCCGTCCAGGTGCAGCCAGCCCAGCCGTGCGCCCCAGGCAATGGCGGCCAGAGGCGTCATCGAGCGGAGGCCGGCAAGGAACCCGAGAAGGAATGCCATGGGCAATAGTATCCGCTCGGCAGGCTTCGGCGGGCAAGGCTCAGGCTGCTCCGATGGTTCCTCCGGCAGCGCTCCCACCACAGCGACAATCGAGACATCCGTGTCTCATGCAGGTCCCGCAGCTCCGGGCGAGCTGGCGGCGCAGCGCCTCGCGGGCGCGGTGCAGCCGCACGCCGGCATTCCCCGGCGTGATCCCCGTCTCCTCGGCGAAGCCACGGACGCTGAGGCCGTCCAGGTCCACCCGGCGAAGCGCTGCGCCGTACTCCGGTTTGAGCGTGTCCAGCAGGGCCGTGACGCAGGCGCACGCCACCGACTCGAGCTCCTGGTCGGTGCCGGGTGCCGCGTCTTCGCTCTCCGCGGCGAGCTGATCGAATGCCCGACTCCGGGTGCCTTCACGGCGATAATGGTCGATGATGGCGTTCCGGAGCACGCGGTAGAACCAGGCCGTGGCGGATTCGGCGCTCCGCAGCGAATCCGTCCGGCCGATGCTGCGGACGAACGCTTCCTGCAGGATGTCTTCGGCCTCGTCGCGGGAGCCTACTCGCCGCTCGAGGAAGCCGAGAAAGCGGGCGTGGTTGTCGAGCAGCACGCGCAGCACGTCGGGCGCGTGGGGATCGCGCTCGGCGGGCTCGGATGCGGCGGAATCGATCGGCAGGGTCATGGGGCCGTAGAATGGGGGGCCTGCCCGGGAGGTACCAGCGGTCCCGGACAGGTCTCCGGCGGCGGGTGGTCTACTCGCAGCCGCAGCCGCAGGTGCAGTTGCAGCCGCAGGTGCAGGTCTTCGGGGTCGTGTCGGTCATTGTCGTTCTCCGTTTCGGTGCAGGGTGTCGGGCCTCGTTCGTCGCGGCCTTCGTATGTGCTGACGCGCCGGGGGCCGGATCATTACACCTGCCGAGGTCCCGCCCACCTTAGCCGCCTGGCTCCCGCGGCACTGCCCGGCCAACCACGACAGTGATGTTGTCGCTCCCGCCGCCGTCCAACGCTTCCTGCAGCAGGATCTCGCATGCGCGTCCGGCGGAGGTCATGGAGCGGAGCACGTCGCGGATCCGCTCGTCGGACACGTGGCGGGTGAGCCCGTCGCTGCAGAGCAGCAGGACGTGGCCCCAGTCCATCTCGATCGGCGTGATCGTGGGATCGGTCTGGCTCCCGCCGATGGCACTGGTGAGCGTGTGGGCCAGCCTGGTGGCCGCCGCATCTTCCGCCTTCATGACGCCCAGGTCCACCATCTCCTGCGCCATGGTCTGATCGCGGGTGATCTGCGTCAGCTCGCCGTGGCGCAGCAGGTAGCAGCGGCTGTCGCCCACCTGGAGCAAGTAGGCGCGGGGCCAGACGCCGAGAAAGAGCGTGAGGGTCGTCGCCATGCCGCTGGAGTCGGGGTCCTCCTGGCCGCGGCGCAGCAGTTCCGCGTGGCACTGGCGAGCGCCCTCCTGCAGGGCAGCCTGGAGCTCCTGCTCGTCGTCCGACGGGGCGCCATAGTAGCAGCGGATGCTCCGGCTGACGTAGCGGGTGACGGCCCCGAGGGCCAGGCGGCTCGCGGTTTCGCCACGGGCCGCGCCGCCTACACCGTCGGCCACCATGGCCAGGAATGCGAGCCGCTCGCTTTCGGACCTGAGGCCCTCCGCACCGGGGATGCTGGACAGCCGGACGATGAGCTCCTTCCGGAGCGAGCAGACGAGGAAGTGGTCCTGGTTGTCTTTCCGGACCCTGCCGGGGTGGGTCACACCGTGGATGTCGATTTCGTCCTCGCGCGGCTTGCGGGCGGGGAGCGCGGCGGAGGCGGCGTCGGGGGTCGGCATGGGAGCTCCGGATGCGTGGCGCGGGGTGAGCTGCACCAATCTGGCGATCAGCCCGCCATCCGGCCACCCTGCGGACGTCCGGAGGGCTGCGGTTGCCCCGCGTGTCTTGTCACACGCCGTCCGTCGTCATATATGTGAACCGCGGCATGACCCGTCCACTGGCGGCCTCGAGCATGCGCCTCCCTCTGCTGGAATCCGGCCGGAGCTTTCTCGGCTCCGCCGAATGTGCCCTCCTGAGTATCCTGGCGCACGCGGGCCTGGTTGGGCTCGCCATCGGGACGACGGCAGGCGGCGGCCGGCTCCCGGCGGACGAGCGCGAGGCGAGAGTGTTCTTTCTCCTGCCACCCGACCGGGTCGACGCGCCGCTGCGCCAGGCGGACAACATCCACTGGAAGCAGCCCGGCGGAGACCTCGCCGGCGGGACCGAGCTCATGGGCCTCGGTGGCGCACGGGCCCTTGGCGGGGCTGGCACCGGGGCTCACCGGCGCGGCCAGCGAAGCCGCGTCCGGGGCGACGCGCCTTTCGGACCGGCACCGAACCTGGTGATGGATTCCGTCTTCAGCGTGCTCCAGGTGGACGAGATGGTGGAGCGCTACGAGGGGAGCGCCGCGCCCGTCTACCCGCCCGACCTGATCGCCACGGGGACGGAAGGCCAGGTGCAGGCCACCTACGTCGTGGACACCGTCGGCCGGGTGGACACGACCACGATCCAGGTGGTCCAGAGCGACGATCCCCGCTTTACCGAGTCGGTCCGCACCGCGCTCGGCGGGATGCGCTTCCGGCCGGCCAAACGCGGCGGCAAGGCCGTCCGCCAGCTCGTGAGCCAACGGTTCCGCTTCCAGATCCAGCCCTCCTCCCAGACCGCCGACCGAAACAGTTGAGCCGGGGCCCGAACCCCGCCGTGCCGGCCGCGCTCCACCTACCGGGTTCCTTCCCGACGGTTACCTTTTGCCGGACCATTCCATCCCCATTCCCGGCGAGGTAAGGCGCCCATGCCCGAGCTGCTCGCACGGCTTCAATCCGCCCTGGCGGACCGCTACCGTCTCGACCGGGAGATCGGCGCCGGCGGCATGGCGACGGTCTATCTCGCCGAAGACGTCCGCCACGACCGGCGTGTCGCCTTGAAGGTGCTGCGGCCCGAGCTCGCCGCCGTGATCGGCGCCGAGCGGTTTCTGGCGGAGATCAAGCTCACCGCCAACCTCCAGCACCCGCACATTCTGCCGCTGTTCGACTCGGGCGAGGCGGACTCCTACCTCTTCTACGTCATGCCGTTCATCGACGGCGAGTCCCTGCGCGACCGGCTCGTCCGCGAGAAGCAGCTTCCGGTTCCCGATGCGGTTCGGATCGCCACCGAGGTGGCGGATGCGCTCGACTACGCGCACCGGCACGGCGTGGTGCACCGCGACATCAAGCCGGAGAACATCCTGCTGCACGATGGTCGCGCGCTGGTGGCCGACTTCGGCATCGCGCTCGCCGCGAGCAAGGCGGGGGGCTCGCGCATGACCGAGACCGGGATGAGCCTTGGCACGCCGCACTACATGAGCCCCGAGCAAGCCATGGGCGAGCGCGAGATCACGGCCCGCTCCGACATCTACGCGCTCGGTGCCGTGCTCTACGAGATGCTCACGGCCGAGCCGCCCTTCACCGGCGCCACCGCGCAGGCGGTGGTTGCCCGGGTGGTGACCGAGAGCCCGCGGCCGCTTCTCCCGCAGCGCCACACGATCCCGCCGCAGGTCGAGGCGGCGGTGCTCACGGCCCTCGAGAAGCTCCCGGCCGACCGGTTCGCGACGGCGGCCGAGTTCGCCGAGGCGCTCCGGAACAAGTCGTACGTATCCACCGCGTCCATCCCGGCGGTCGCGGCGGCGGTGGCCGCGCCGCCGCACGGAGCCGCGCGCCG
>JAICLE010000003.1 GCA_025927545.1 Gemmatimonadales bacterium | reverse complement strand
GCACGGCCTGCCATGGGCAGGACGCGAAGGGCACCGCGGTGGCCCCCGACCTGACCGACAACCAGTGGATCAATGGCGATGGGAGCTACGACTTCATCGTACATACGGTGACCACCGGCGTGCCTCAACCCAAGCAGCACCCGGCGCCCATGCCGCCCAAGGGCGGTGCGACGCTCAGCGACCAGCAGGTGAAGGCGGTGGCGGCGTACGTGTACTCGCTGAGCCACAAGAGCTGAGGGGACTACCAGCTCAGCGTGTACTGTCCCCCGAGCGTGAACAGCGTCTCGCTCGCCCGCAGGTCGTCGCTCGGCTGCTGGTTGGGCCAGGCGCTCCGGTGGGCGGCGAGCCCGATGTTGAGCGCGAACGACTCCATCACGTAAACGCTCGCAGTGAGCCGCTCGAGCGCGTCCCGGCGGCGCGATATGATCTCCCCGCCGCCGAAGGCGAAGGTCTTTTCGGCGCTGATGCTCACGGGCAGCCGCACCTCCGTCAGATTGCCGTTGACCCGCACCCGGGTGCTCACGACCTGCATCGTTTGCACTCCGTCGCTGTAGAGGCCGATCTGTGTGGTGGCCATCACGCCCCGCAGCATCAGACTCGGCCCGACTCCGGCACGCCAGGTCGTCCGACCGGTGATCACTGGCACCTGCGCCTGGGGAAGCCACTCGCTCCGATCCGCGTCCACGTGCAGCGCGACCCCGTAGCTGACGTCGCCCGAGTGTTTCACCACGCGCGACAGATCGAGCGCGGCCCCGCGGTCTCCCGGCCCCGCGTAGCCCTGCACCCGCGCGTTCCAGGCGCGGGCAGCCCATTCCGCCTGCGCCGACCAGACCCCGCTGCTCAGCGCATCCTGGAACAGCACCGTCCGGCGCGAGCCGGTGAGCGACCGACGCGCGAAGACGGTGCTGTAACCGGCGGCGAGGGCGAAGGTGCGATGATTGGCCTCCGGCAGCTTGACCGGGATTTCGTGGTAATACTCCCGGCAGGAGCCCTGGCGGCACACCTGGATCAGGGTCGGCTTCACCAGGCGCGAGAGCAGCTCGCCGTTCCACCGCACCGCGTAGCGGTTGACCGGCACCGAATCTCCCAGCGACGAGCTCACGCGGATACGCAGGGTGCTGCTGTCGCTCGAGTAGCGGTCGAGGCCGTTCTCCGACATGAACACGATGCTGTCGGCGGTCGGGCTCTCGATCGTCAGCTCGGCGGACTGGCCCCAGCTCGGCAGCGCGGGGCGGAGCCGCACCGTCACCGGCTCGGCCCCGCCGGCGAGGCGGGTGGTCTGCGACGGGATGGCGCACGCGGCGGACGCGAAGATCACCGCAGCAGCCACTGCGATCCGGATCAGGCGTTCCATCGGCACTTGCTGTTGTGAAGGGAGGCAACGGCGTCCCGCGTACTTCCTGCTCACACGATAGCGCGGGAAACGCGAGTGGGCCAGAGGTGCGCTGGCGCCGGGCCCCTGCCCACGCAACATTGTGCAGACAGGAGGCGTCATGGTCTTTCACTTCGGTCGAGCATTTCTCGTGCTCGGCTGGATCCTCACGATTGCCGGGGTAGTCTACGTGCTGGTGGGGCTGCGCCACATGGCGGGCGTCACGGGCGCCTCACCGGCGTTGCTCCTGATCGGACTCGTCGCGGTGGTGGTCGGCTCGGCGATCATCCGCTGGGTGCGCCGGACGCGGTAAGCGGTGGCCGAAGTCCTGGTGGGCACGTCGGGGTACGTCTACCGGCACTGGCGCGGGGGTGTGTTCTATCCGGCGGGACTGCGCGCCCGGGAGGAGCTGGCGTGGTACGCCGCACGCTTCTGCACGGTCGAGCTCAACAACCCGTTCTACCGCCTGCCCACGAAGGAGACGTTCGCCCGCTGGCGCGAGCAGGCGCCCGACGGCTTCACCTTCGCGGTCAAGGTGAGCCGCTACATCAGCCACGTGCAGCGCCTGCGCGACTCGGCCGACGCCCTCGCCCTCTTCCTCGAGCACGCCGGGCAGCTCGGGCCCAAGCTGGGGCCGCTCCTGGTGCAGCTCCCCCCGCAGTTCCCTCTCGATCTGGCGCGCCTCGAGGCATTCCTCGCCATCCTCCCTCCGAGCCACCGCTGGGTGCTCGAGGTGAGGCACCCGAGCTGGCAAGTGCCGGCCGTCTACGAGGCGCTCGGCCGGCGGGGCGTGGCGCTCTGCGTGCCGGTGGGCGGGCGGGTCCAGCCCGATCTCGTCACCACCGCGCCGTTCACGTATATCCGCATGCACTCGGGCGCCGAGCCCGGTGGCCGGTTCGGCGAGGAGCAGCTCAGGCCCTGGGCGGCAAGGATCCGCGCGCTGGCGAAGTCGGGGAAGGACACCTACCTCTACTTCAACAACGACTGGGAAGGTCACGCCGTGCGGGACGCGGTCCTGCTCCGGGACATGCTGGAAACTACTTCTCGTGCCGCTCCGGGCCCGGCTCGTCCTCCAGCCCCCCGCTCACCGCCGAGCCGAACTTCGGCGCGATCATGTGGCGAGTGACGGTGTAGGGCGGCTCGTGCCGCTCCGCCTGGAACGCCCGCCGGCATTCGTGGGAGCAGAAGTACACGTCGTTCGTCCCGTCCGTCATTTTCGCCCTTGCCGTATCCGGGTCGATCATCCTGCCGCAGACCGGATCGCGGACCTGTTCCATGGTTGCCTCTCCTGCTGTCATTCGGGCGGCGGCGTGAGCTCCGGCACCGGGTCGAGCTCGTGCACGCCGCACCAGTTGAGCAGCCCCGCGACGTCGTTGGCGCGCTCGGCCGTGTCCACCATGACCACCGCACGCTCGTTGGTGACGACCGGGACCTCGTGCAGGCTCGCCCGGCCGCGCCGCCGTATGTGTCGCTTCCCTGCCCGCCAGGGACCCGGGGCACTCCCCAGATCTACCCCTCGGGATTTCACGTCCTGGGCGAGGTGGTACACCGCGCTGGCTTCGTACCGGGGGCGCTCGCCACTCCGCCTGGAACCACTATCTCGGCGTGTCATGACTCCTCCCGCGTGGTCGTGTGCGGGCCATGTCTCATGGGCCGCGTGATGGTCTAGCATGGACCCGCTGAGCCGGCCGGCTCCGTGAGGGGGATCACCGGGGAGGATGCCGGAATCCGACTCGTGCCGGCGCCGCCGGCTTGACGCCGGCCGGACCCGCCCTATAGTGGACACCCCCGAGCCAACAAAGCTCGGCGTGGCACTCGCACCGATCGCCCACCGCCTGTACGACTGGAGGACCCATGTACGCGACCATCCGGCGGTACACTCCCGCGAATCCATCCACCATGAAGACCGACATGGACGGCTTGAAGCGGCGGATCGAGCAGAAGTTCCTGCCCATGCTGCAGGACGTGACGGGGTTCCACTGTTACTACGTGATCAACGCCGGCGACCGGGAGCTGACCACGATCTCCATATTCGAAGACCGGAAAGGAGCCCAGGATTCCAACCGCAGGGCCGCCGAGTTTGTGCGCTCCGACCCGCTGAGCGACGTGCTTACCAAGCCGGAGGTGATCGAGGGCGAGATCCTGCTCAGCAGGGAAGCGGAGGTCCGGGCGCACTAGGGGCAAACGAGAAGGCCGCCTCACTCCGGTGAGGCGGCCTTCTAAAGTTCGAGACGTGGTGCAGGACTAGAAGCGGACGCCCAGGGTCAGCGGGATCATGTAGGCGGTCTTCTCGCCGTTTGCGTCCGCCGTGCCCTTCATGATGGCATGGAACCGGCCCTCGGCGAACAGCTTGGCCTTGCCCAGACCGAAGTCGAAACCGGCGCCGGCGTTGACGCCGAACTTCGACTGCGAGTCGGACGAACCGAACCCGTCGATCGAGGTCTTGCCGTTGTAGAGGCCCACACCGCCGATCAGGTACGGCCGCGCCATGCTGGCGCCGGAGAAGGCGTAGACCGCGTTCCCGGTGGCGCCGATCATCCGGCTGTGGCCGTCGATGCCGTCGAGCCCGAAATGGGTGTAGAAGGCGTCCACCTGGAACCCGAGCGGGCTCCCGGCCGGCTGCACCCGAAGCAGCGCGGTCCCACTGACGCCGGTCCCGATCCCATCGGCCAGCGTGCCGGTCGGCACGACGACGCCGCCGCCCACGCCAAAGCTCATGACCTGAGCATAGGCAGTCTGCGCGCTCAGCAGCACGGCAAGACCGACCACGGCACCACGGATCGTGCTCTTCATAGGGTTCTCCCTCACTGGGTGGCTGAAGGCTCGCGGAGACGAGCGGGACTCCGGCACCCCATCGGCAAGGGACCGGCCAGGGGGCGCTCAAAACCGATCCCGGCGGGCGTAAGTTTCCGGACAGCAACGCCTTGAGTCGATAAATCCTCCCGAGCGCCCACCGGGGGAGCGGCTCGGCGGGTGCCTGCGTGCGATCCTCTGCAGCGCGCGATGCAAGCAAGCCTTGTACGGCGCACGGCAATGGTCATCGCCGAGCTTTCGGCAGGGACCGCTGCACGGGATGAAGGTGGGAGTTCACCCTACCGTGAGGACCGCCTGACGTCGCCGCGCACGCCTGCTTATACTCCGCAAAGGTTCCCCTGTGCCGGCGTCCGCTCCAGAGCAGCCCATCGTGGACGAAGCCCTGATCGAGGTTTCGCGGCCAGTGCAGCCCGCGTCTGCCCGCGACGATCCCAGACGCTCGATCCGCCAGCTCTCGCTGGTGGCAGCGATCGCCGCCATCGCCTTTGGCGTCGCGATCGGGGCGGGCTACGTCTTTTCAGTCGGCCGGCTGCTTCCCCTGCCCCAGTTCGTCCTCCCCACCCAGCCCCTGGTCGCGGTGCTGTTCATTGTCACCGGCGGAAGCCTGCTCGCCCTGCGCCTCGGCGCGCACGGCCTCCAGCGCGCTACCGCCGGAGCGGGAACCCTGATCGCGGCGGCGATCCTGAGCGAGTACCTGCTGGGCGTGGACCTCCGCGTCGACACGCTGTTGTTCCCGCGGGCAGTGTTCGGATCCTCGCTCGTGTTTCCGGGCCGCCCGGCGCCGGTAACCGGCACGACCTTTCTCCTGCTCGGTGCCGCGCTGCTCGTGGCGGCGTTCCGTCGGGGCGAGCGGCCCCGGCGCACGCATACGGCGCTCGTCCTCGGCGCGATCGTGCTGCCCGTCATTCCCATCGTGGGGCACCTCCTCGGCGTGCCCGAGCTCCATACCTTCGCCTTCCGGGTCGGTACGTCGCTGCACACCGCGCTGATGCTCCTGGTGCTCGCGGTCGGCGTCGGCGCCACGACCCACGAGTCCGCCGTCCTCAACCTGGTCCGCGCGCGCGATCCGGGCACGATCCTGCTTCGGCTGCTCCTGCCCCTGGCCGTGCTGCTACCGCTCCTCTTCGTGGCCGGCAGCATCGCGGCGCTCCACCTTGGCCTGTACGAGGTCCACGTCGGCCTGGTGCTCTTCGTCTCCGGCTGCATCGCGTTGCTGCTCAGCGTGGCGTTCTGGGTCGTGGCGATCGTGCGGCGAGCCGACGGGGAGCGACGCTCCGCCGATCATGCGCAGGCCCAGCTCACCCTGCGCGATCACCGGCTGCGTGCCGAGACGGCGGCCGCCGAGGCTGCCCGTGAGAGCGAGCGCCAAACGCGGGAGTTGCTCAAGGTTCTGAGCCACGCCCCCGTGCTGGCCCGGGGCGTCGACGGCCGGATCCGGTTCTGGAGCGCGGGCGCCGAACGGCTCTACGGCTGGTCTGCCGAGCAGGCCGTCGGCGCCCTCGCGCGCGAGCTGCTGCCCACCGAGTTCCCGGTGCTCGAGCGCGAGGCCGAGGCCGCGCTGCTCGAGCATGGGGAGTGGCACGCCGAACTCGCCCGGCGGGCTCGGAATGGAACGACGCTCCGGGTGGCCAGCCATTGGATCCTGCACCGCGACCCGGACGGCCGCCCCGACGCGGTGATCGAGGTCGACAATGACGTCACCGAGCGGCGCCGGGCGCAGGAGGCGCTGCGGCAGAGCGAGGCGCGGTACCGGGCTCTGGTCGCGGCGACGGCACGCATCGTCTGGACCTCCTCCGCCGACGGCCGGCGGCCGCTCGATCTGAGTCAGTGGGTGGCGTTCACCGGTCAGAGTACCGTGGAAGCCGCCGGCAGCGGATGGCTGCAGGCGATCCACCCCGACGACCAGGGCGAGGCCATCCGGGTATGGAAGGAGGCGGTGCGCGAGCGGAAGGCGATGCTGACCACCCACCGGCTCCGGCGCGCCGATGGCGAATACCGGCACATGGAGGCGCGGGCGGTACCCGTTCTGGACGAGCGGGGCGAAGTGCGAGAATGGGTCGGCGCGCATGCCGACGTCACCGACCGGATCCAGGCGCAGGAGCAGCTTGGACAGGCGCAGAAGCTCCAGGCGGTCGGCACTCTCGCCGGCGGCGTCGCCCATGAGGTGAATAACCAGCTCATGGCGGTCCTGGGGTTCGGCGACTTCGTCCTCAAGGAGCTCGGGCCCGGCCACCCGCAGGGGCCGGACGTCGAGGAGATGATCCGCGGAGCAACGCGGGCGGCGCGCGTGGCGCAGCAACTCTTGACGTTCAGCCGTCGCCAGGTGAACCAGACCAGGCTCCTGGACCTGCACGCGGCCGTCGAGGGACTCGCGCCCGTGCTGAAGCGCCTGCTCGGCGCGGACAAGAGCATGATCGTTCTCGAGCAGTCGGCGCGGCACCGCGTGCTCGCCGATTCCACGCAGGTGGACCAGGTCCTCATCAACCTCGCCGCCAACGCGCGTGACGCCATGAGCCCGGGTGGGCGACTCACGATCGGAACGGATGACGTGGTGCTGGACGAATCATACGGGCGCGCCCACGGCCTGGGCCACCTCGCGGCCGGGCCGTATGTGCGGCTCACCGTGTCGGATAACGGTTGCGGAATGGAACGGGAAACGCTCGGCAAGATTTTCCAGCCATTCTTCACGACGAAGCCGGTGGGGGCAGGCACCGGGCTGGGCCTTTCGACCGTCTACGGCATCGTGAAGCAGAACGACGGGTTCATCTGGGCCTACAGCGAGCCGGGGCTTGGCACGACGATGAAGATCTATTGGCCGGCCGCGGGCACGGCCGGCAATCTTGCCGAGCCCGAGCCGGCTCCCGAGGCAGCGGCCGAGCGCTCCTCACCGCTCGAGCCGGCGCTGGTCCTCGTGGTCGAGGACGAGCCCTCGGTGCGCAGCCTGGTCCGGCGAACGCTCGAGGGGGTGGGGCTCGCGGTGATCGAGGCGGACAACGGGCGGAAGGCGCTCGAAAAGCTCGCCACCATGCGAGAGCCGCCGAGCCTGGTGTTGACCGACGTGATCATGCCGGGCCTCAACGGCCGGGAGCTGAGCGAGGCGCTGAGCCTGACCCAGCCCGGGATCCCCGTCCTCTTCATGTCCGGCTACACGGGCGACGACGTGCTCGCCCGGAGCCTGCTGCCCGCCAAGGCGCCGTACATTCAGAAGCCATTCGCCCCCGAAGATCTCGTGGCGCGGGTCCGGGTCATGTTGTCGGCGGTGACGCCAGCGCGCCGCTGAGCTCCGCCTTCCCTGCACTCGAGGGTCTCATGGACACTAGCACCGCACCAGCCGAGCCCGGTATTTCGCGCGCGCTCGCCGCGCTCCGTTCGCTGCTCATCCCGGGCGAAGAGCTGGAGACGCACGCGATCCAGCGGCGCCTCTTCGCGCTCACCCACCGCCGTGCCATCGTCGGCGCGACCTCCGGACGATTGATTTCCGTGACGCGAGGCCTGTTCGGCGACTACTCCCCACAGGACATCCGGTGGCAGGACGTGCAGGACGCTCAGCTCCGGGTCGGCGTGTTCGGCGCGACGCTCACCGTGTCGGTGCACGGAGGCGGCGACCTGGCCT
This sequence comes from Gemmatimonadales bacterium, assembly GCA_025927545.1. GTDB lineage: Bacteria > Gemmatimonadota > Gemmatimonadetes > Gemmatimonadales > GWC2-71-9 > CAVVWJ01. The sequence goes on along the minus strand of JAICLE010000003.1, from coordinate 94,631 downwards.
CGACCGAGGGGCCGGGGCGAACACTCATCGTCAACGGTCTGCGGAAGGGAGAGGCGCAGGAGGTTTACCGCTCGTGCCAGACGCAGGAGCAGGCGTGGCGCGAAAAGCGGCGCGTGCGGGAGCTGGAGGAGCTCCGGGCCAAGTCGGGCGGGATCAACCTGAGCGGCGGGGTGCCGGGCTCCGGCTCGGCCGGTGCGGCCGGGGACAGCGCGCAGGCGCCGGCGGCCCGGCTGCAGCGCGCCAAGGAAATGCGGGAACAGGGGCTGCTGACCGATGCGGAATTCGAGCAGGTCAAGGCACGCATCCTGTCGGACCTCTGACCAACTCTCGGCGAGCACTCGCCTGAAGCTCGCGACGCTGGTCGCGGCCTCGCGGCGCGTCGCGGCGAGCCCGGGCCGCCGCGACAAGATCGCGCTCCTGGCCGAGCTGCTGGCTGCGGCTCCGCCCACGGAAGTGGAGCTCGCCACCGCCTACCTCTGCGGTGCGGTGCCGCAGGAGAAGCTCGGGATCGGCTACGCCTCGCTCCGGGAGGCCGCGGCCGGCACCGATGCCGCGGCGGCCCCGGAGGTCGAGCTGGCCGAGGTGAACGCCTCGCTCGGCCGGATTGCCGCGACCGGCGGCAAGGGATCGGCCGAGGAGCGGCGGCGGCTCCTGGCCGAGCTGCTGTCGCGCCTCACCGCCGAGGAGCGAGTGTTCCTCTCCGGATTGCTCACGGGCGAGCTCCGCCAGGGGGCGCTCGAAGGCCTGGTGCTCGAGGCGGTGGCGCGCGCGGGCGGCGTGGCCGGCGCCGACCTTCGCCGTGCCGTGATGATGGCGGGCAGCCTGCCGCGGGTGGCCCGGGCACTGCTCACGGAAGGGCCTTCGGCGCTCTCCGGCTATGCCGTGCAGCTCTTCCGGCCGGTGCTGCCGATGCTGGCGGGAACGGCGGAGAGCGCCGCGGAGGCCCTCGAGGAGCTGGGTGAGGCCGCACTCGAGCTGAAGCTGGACGGCGCCCGGGTGCAGCTCCACAAGGCCGGGGGCGAAGTCCGGGTCTACTCCCGCCGGCTGAACGAGGTCACCTCGGCGGTACCCGAGCTGGTGGACGCCGCTCGTGCATTCCCCGCGCGCGAGTTGATCGTCGAGGGTGAGGCAATCGCGCTTCGAGACGGCGGGGCGCCCCACCCGTTCCAGACCACGATGAGCCGCTTCGGCCGCCGGCTGGATGTTGCACGGGCACGGGAAGGGGTGCCGCTGACCCTCTTCCTGTTCGACCTGCTCTACCTGGACGGCGTCTCGCTCGTGGACGAGCCGCTCCGCCTGCGTTCGGCCGCGCTGGCCGGGGCGGTGCCGGCGTCGCTGCTGGTGCCACGCCTGGTCACCGCGTCGGCGGACGAGGCGGACGGCTTCCTGGCGGACGCGCTGGCGCGGGGGCACGAGGGCATCATGGCCAAGGCGCTCGACGCACCCTACGAGGCCGGGCGGCGCGGCCGCCACTGGCTCAAGGTGAAACCGGTGCGCACGCTCGACCTGGTAGTCCTGGCCGCAGAGTGGGGACACGGACGCCGCCGGGGCTGGCTCAGCAATCTCCACCTTGGTGCCCGCGACGCGGAACGCGGGGGGTTCGTGATGCTGGGCAAGACGTTCAAGGGAATGACGGACGAGATGCTCGCCTGGCAGACGGCCAGGTTGCAGGAGCTCGAGCTGTCACGCGACCGTCATACCGTGTACGTGCGGCCCGAGTTGGTGGTGGAGGTGGCATTCAACGATCTGCAGGCGAGCCCGCAGTACCCGGGGGGCCTTGCCCTCAGATTCGCGCGCATCAAGGGATATCGAGCGGACAAGGCGGCCGCCGACGCGGACACGCTGCAGACGCTGCGCGAGATCTGGCGCCGGCAGAGTGGGCTCGAGCCGCCACGGGGCTGACCGCCCCCGCTGGCGCGCCGAATGCCGCGACCCCATTCTTATGCGCCGCCACATTCCCATCGCATTCAGGAGATCCAATGTTCAACCGTCTGCCCGTCACTTTGCTGTTCGCGGCCGCGGGACTTGCCGGCTGCAAGTCCGATCGGCCGGCCGCCGAAGCTCAGCCCGCGTCGGCCGCACCCGCCGCATCCGAGGGTGCTCCGGCGGCGCCTCCCCAGGTTACCATCACCGCGACAGACTACAAGCTGGAACTGCCCGCCAGCATTCCCGCCGGCGTCGTGGCCCTCCACCTCGTGAACCACGGCAAGGAGCTCCACCAGGCGCAGCTCGTCCGATTGGATGACGGAAAGACTGCGGACGATGTCATGGCCGCGGCGAAGCGGCCGGGCCCACCGCCCGCATGGGCCAAGTTCGTGGGGGGCCCGAACGGAGTGGCACCCGGGCAGGAGACGACGAGCACGTCGTCGCTCGAGCCGGGGCATTACGTCGCCATCTGCCTGATCCCGGGGCCCGACGAGATACCGCACGTCATGAAGGGCATGATCCAGCCGTTCGAGGTGACCCCCAGTGGGGGGGCCCCGGCCCAGGCGACGCCCGCCGGGGACACCGTGACCATGGCGGACTACAGCTTCAGGCTGTCACGGCCGCTCGCGCCCGGCCACCACACGATCATGGTCGAAAACGCAGGGACGCAGCCGCACGAGCTCGTGCTCCTGAGGCTCGCGCCGGGGAAGACGGTGAAGGATTTCGGGACCTGGGCCACCACCGGCAAACAGAAGGGACCCCCGCCGGCCATACCCTTGGGAGGGGTCGCGGTGCTGGAGAAGGCCGGCAGTGGCCAATTCTCGGTGGAGCTGACACCCGGCGAGTACGGCTTGATCTGCTTCGTGCCCGATAGCAAAGATGGGAAGCCCCACCTGATGCACGGCATGGAATCGCAGTTCAAGGTGGACTGACACGAAGCCGCCGCGAGACCCGTCAAGGCGACGGGCTCGCGGCGCCGACCCGCAGGGCTGGATCAGCGAGGCGGTGTGCTGGTATCCACCGGCGTCGACTGGCCATGACGACCGGTGGTGTTCTTGACGGTATCCATCCCGGTCGTGCGATCACCGTGCTTGACCGTCGTATCCACGTCGACGGTGGTGTCGTGCGTGATGATCGCGGTGTCCTTCGTCTGCTGGGTCGTGACGACGGTGTCCATCGACTCTCCGGCACGGCCGGTCTCGTTCGCCCGCTTGTTGTTGCACCCGGCGAGAGCCGCCACGGCCAGCGCACCTGCTGCAAGTACGAACCGCATTTCTGTCCTCCCAGTCACCGTTGCTACTGCCATTGGCGGCCGGCGGGCCGCGACGAGCCCCCGACGGGGGTCAAGGTTCGAAACCTTGGCCCCGCCGGGTGGGGGTGCGGTGACTATCCTCACATCTTCGCGATGTGTGCGGTCAGCGCCTGGCCGAGCTCTGAAACAGACCGAGGTACTGGCCATAGCCCTCCGCCTCGAGTTGCTCCACCGGCACGAACCGGAGCGATGCCGAATTCATGCAGTAGCGCAAGCCGGTGGGTGGCGGGCCATCCTCGAAGACGTGACCCAGGTGCGAGTCCGCGTGGGCCGAACGCACCTCGGTACGGTCCACGGCGAGCTGGTGATCGCCCCGGGTCTGGATGTTGGCGGGCTCGAGGGGGCGCGTAAAACTCGGCCACCCGGTGCCGGATTCGAACTTGTCGAGTGAGCTGAACAGCGGCTCGCCGGAGACGACGTCCACGTAGATCCCCGCCGCGTGGTTGTCCCAGTAGGCGTTGTGAAATGGCCGCTCCGTCGCTTCGTGCTGCGTCACGGAGTACTGCTCCGGCGTGAGCTTCTGCTTCAGCTCGGTGTCGTCCGGCTTCTTGAAGGTCATCGGATTCCATTCCTTGGCATGGGTCTGCACCGCTGTGGTGCTTGCTTGCCTGCGCTGCATCGCTGTTCCACTTCCCTGAGAGATAGTCGTGTCGCCCCAGAGCTGCCGGATCCGCTCGTCCCGGCGGCAACCGATCCGATAGGCCTCGTACTCCCGCGGATGGGTCCGGTAGAACCGCTGGTGATATGCCTCGGCCGGATAGAAGCGGGTGATCGGCTGGATGGCCGTCACGATCGGCGTGGCGAACCGGTGCGAGTCGTCGAGCGCCCGCTTCGATGCCTCGGCCGCGCGCCGCTGCGCGCTGTCGTGGTAGAAGATGATCGACCGATATTGCGGTCCGTGGTCACAGAACGCCGCATTGGGCGTGAGCGGGTCGATGTGATGCCAGTAGATCTCGAGCAGCTCCGGGTAGGATACGCGGGCTGGATCGTATTTCACCTCCACCGACTCGGCGTGGCCCGTGGTCCCGGTTTCCACGTCCTCGTAGCCAGGATCGGGCATGGTGCCACCGGCATAGCCGGCAGTAAGCGCCACCACGCCCGGGACGCCGTCGAACGCCTTCTGCATCGACCAGAAGCACCCGCCGGCGAAGGTGGCCGCGAGGGGCGCCGGGCCGGCGACCGGCGGACCAGGTGACCAGGCGGCAAGCGAAGCCAGGAGCAGGGCGAAGGTGAGTGCGCCGATCCGGCGGAGAAAGCGAGGCATGCGGGGCGCTCCAGTCAGGGTCACTACGGAAACGCCCGGAGTGCCCGGATGGATCCATCGGCCCGGAAGGGGCGGTCCCCGCTACGCCCGGCGCTCCTCGCGCTGCCCGCCCGCGTGTGGGTCGATCAGGCGGATCCGCGCGCGGGCGAGGTCCCTTGCCGCGGCCACGTACAGGCGGTAGGGCGCGGGCGGCGAGGCGCCAAAGACACCCGTGGCGAGCTCCTGAAGCGGGAGATCGCCCTCGATCTCCAGGACGGCCACCGCGGGGTCGAGCGGGCGGAGGGCCTCGAGGCTGTCGAGCAGCAGGTAGCAAACGGGCTCGGCGCTCTGCGTGCCCGGAAACCCTTCCGCCACGATCGTCAGGGCGTTGATGTGGGAAGTGAGATAGAAGAGGCGCATGAATGCAGACATCCCCTCGCTCGAGCGGGCCGCGTGGATGGGCTCACGCTAGAGCGCGGAGACGGCTGCGTCAAGGCCGCCCGCGGGCGGGCGGTGCCTCAAGGCTTCGGCGCCCGCCTGGCTCGCCCGTCGGATGAGCGTGCGCTCTGGACGGCATAGGCGGCGAACGCATTGCGCTTGAGCTCCAGCGCATCGAACACCCGGCCGAAGTGGTCCTCGCCTTCAGCCTCGAGCGTGGCGGCCAGTTGGAGCAGCTCGGGATCCTGCCCCGCGTACACCCGGATCTTGCGCGCGGTACGGCACAGCACCTGGCGCGCCCCATCCGGATCGTGCGCCCGGTTGCGTTCATTGGCCTCGTCACGGCCGCGGGCGGCGTACGCCTCCGCGACGGCGCGATCCACCGCGCGGTTGCGGGGCTGCCGATCGTTCTCGGCGCGAGACGCGCTGGTCCAGATCAGGTGCTCCGCGGCCGCGTCGAGCGCGCCGTCGCGGTCGGCAAGGGAGAAGCCGGCTGCCACGCGGCTTCCCTCCACGCCACAGGGGAACCGGATGGTCAGGAGCAGCTCCACCTGCTGCCCGGAGATCAAGTCGCCGAGATCGATCTCGAGCACGCGCTCTCGCCGGGTGAACTCCCGGGCGCCGAGCGGCTCGGCCGACGCGCCGGCCGGCAGCTCGACCCGCAGTGTGGCACGGCGGGCCACGATTTCCAGGGTCTCGCCCATCTCGCTGGCGAGGAGGTCGGGGATCTGCTGCGCGTGCTCGAGAAAGTAGAAATGGCCCCCCGAGCGCTGGGCAATGTCGCGCAGCAGGCGCTCGTCGAAGTCCGCACCGACCCCGAACGTGGATGTGGCCACGCCCCGCGCGCGCAGCTCGGCCGCGTGGCGGAGCAGCTCCCCCCGGTCGGTGATCCCGTGGTTGGCGAGTCCGTCGGTGAGCAGGAGACAGCGGCCCACCGTGCCCTCGCTGAGGGCCAGCCCCACCTGCTCGCAGCCGCGAAGCCAGCCGCCGCAGAGATCGGTCGAGCCGCGCGCCTCGGTGCGCGCAAGAGCGTCTTTCGCGTGCCGACGGGCCTCCGAGGTGGCCGGCGTCGATCCGACCAGGACGTCGACGATCTGGTCGTAGACGACCACGGCGAAGCGGTCGTCGGCGCCGAGCAGCGAGAGCGCCTGCCGCGCGGCACTCCGGGCCAGTGCGATCTTCTGGCCGCCCATGGAGCCCGAGCGGTCGAGCACGAGCGCCACGTTGACCGGGAGGCGAGCGCCGGCCGCGCGCGATTCAGGCGCGGTGAAGGAGATCCGCACGTACCGGGTGCTCGAGGCGCCGGCACGGATGAGCGATCGGTCGGACTGCACGTCGAGCGTCACGGGGTGTCCTCCTCCAGGAGTCGTTTCGCGTATTCCAGCAGCTTCTCCACCATCTTGTTCTGTCCCCTCGACAGCGGCCGCCGCACGTGAAGCTCGAGATCGGGGGCGAGAGTGATGCGGTCCCACTGCGACCGGTCGGCCCCGGGCGGCGGCTCGGAGGGAGCGGCCATGGCAGCGGCGAACAGGAGCGGCGGCTCCTGCAGGACGCTCCGGACGTAATCCACCGCGCTCGACGGCGCTGGAGCCCTCGGCTCGTCCAGCAGGCGCTGCACCTCGGCGTCTCCCAGCGATTCGAGGCGGCGCCGGATTTCCGAAAGGGGGAGATGCTCCCGCTGGAGACGGCGGATCAGCCGCAGCCGGCCAAGGTGCCCCTCGTCGTATCGGGCGCCCGGGCCGGGCGTGCCGGGTGAGCGGAGCAGGCCCTGCTGGATGTAGTAGCGTACGGTGCGCGGCGTGACGCCGGCACGATCGCTCAACTCGTTCAGGTCGAATACCAGGGGGTCCGGAGCCACGCCGATAGATATAGCAGTGCTACGTTCAACTGTCAAGACATAAGTTCCTCCGGTCCAATGTGTCCCGCGCCCCAAGATGCGCCGGGCCTGTGACACCGGGCCGCAACTCAACCGGGAGATCGACATGAGAGTGGGATTCATCGGCTTGGGCAGCATGGGGCTGCCGATGGCGCAGAACCTCCTGGCCGCGGGCCACGAGCTCGTGGTTTACAACCGCACGCGGTCCCGCGCGGATGGGCTGGCGCGGAGTGGTGCCCGGGTGGCCGAGTCGCCAGGCGAGGCCGCGGCCGGCGTCGAGGTGCTGCTCACGATGCTGGCGGACGACGCCGCGGTGGAGGACGTGATCTTCGGCGAGAATGGGGCGCTCCCGGCGCTCGCGCGCGGCGCGATCCACGTAGGAATGAGCACGACCAGTCCCGCCCTGGCGCGCCGGCTTGCCGCCGCGCACGCAGCCGAGGGACAGAGCTATGTCGCGGCCCCGGTGTTCGGACGGCCCGAGATGGCAAAAGCAGCGAAGCTCTGGATCGTGGCCGCCGGAGCCCCGGAGGTGCTCGAGCGATGCGGCCCCGTGTTCGCGCCGATGGGCCAGGGGGTGGAGGCCGTCGGCGCCGAGCCGTCGAGCGCGAACGTGGTGAAGATCGCCGGGAACTTCCTGCTCGCCGCGGCCATCGAGGCCATGGGCGAAGCGTTCGCACTGGTGCGGAAGCACGCGATCGAGCCCGCGCGGTTCCTCGAGATCGTGAACGGCCGACTGCTGCGTTCGCCGATCTACGAGAGCTACGGCGCCCTGATCGCCGCCGAGCGGTTCGAGCCGGCGGGGTTCAAGCTCAAGCACGGGCTCAAGGACGTCGGCCTCGCACTGGAGGCGGGCGGCGAGATGGCAGCACCGCTTCCGCTCGCCAGCCTGATGCGGGACCACTTTCTCAGCGCGATCGCGTGGGGCTGGGCCGACATCGACTGGGCGGCGCTGGCCAAGGTCAGCGCGGTCAACGCCGGTCTGGCGCGCTGAGCCGAGGCCCTCGACGGCGGCGCCGGGCGGCTGCAATGTTCAGGTTCCCGAACATGAGACGTACGCAGTCCCTTTCCTGCCTACAGGAGGCCGCCCATGGTGCCGCTCGGTACGCTGGTGCTCCCGATCATCCTGTCCGCCGTCCTCGTGTTCGTGCTGAGCAGCGTCATCCACATGCTCCTGAACTATCACAACCGCGACTACACCGCCCTGCCCAACGAGGACGCGGTACGCGCGGCCATCCGGAGCGGCAACCCGGCGCCGCGGCAGTACATCATCCCTTACTGCGCGGCCGCGAAGGAGATGGGCTCGCCGGAGATGCAGCGAAAATACGCCGAGGGGCCCGTTGCGGTGCTCAATCTCAAGGTGGCCGGCCCGATTCGGATGGGGCCGAATCTGGTGCAGTGGTTCGTGTTCGCGCTGGTGGTCTCGCTGTTCCTCGCCTATCTGGCGAGCCGGGTGCTGCCCGCGGGCGCGCCGTACCTCGAAGTGTTCCGGCTGGTCGGAACGGCCGGGTGGCTGGCGTACGCCGCCGGCCAGGTGCCGGCCGCGATCTGGATGGGGAAGCCGTGGGCGGTGGCGTGGAAGGAAGTGTTCGATGGGCTGCTCTACGGGCTGGTGACGGCCGGGGCCTTCGGCTGGCTCTGGCCGCGGTGACGCTCAGTCGAGCCGCCTCCCGGTCGGCTCGTCGAACCAGTGAAGCCGCTCGCGATCGAGTCGCACCCCCACCGCGGTGTCGACGGCGATCTGCTGCTCGGGCGGCGCCACCGCGCGGAGCTCGCCGCCCGCGCCGTCATTGCCCAGCCGGAGATAGATCAGCAGCTCGCTCCCGCGCGGCTCGACCACGTCCGCCCGCGCGTCGGTGTCGCCCGCGCCGGGCGCTACGATCGCCACGTCGTGCGGGCGCACGCCGAGCGTGACCCGACCGGTGCCAGCTCTCGCCCCCGGGGCGGCCGGCGGCGGGAGGACGAGACCACCCGGCCCGGCCCAGACGCCGTCCGCCCGCACCTCACCCGGTAGCAGGTTCATCGCGGGCGAGCCCACGAAGCCCGCGACAAACAGCGACGCCGGCCGACGGTAGACCTCCATGGGCGGGGCCACCTGCTCCACGTTCCCGTCACGCATCACCGCCACCCGACCACCCAGGGTCAAGGCCTCCTCCTGGTCGTGAGTGACATAGACGATCGTGGCCCGGAGCCGCCGGTGCAGCCGCGCGAGCTCCGCGCGGGTCTCCACCCGCAGCTTGGCGTCGAGGTTGGAGAGCGGCTCGTCAAACAGGAACACCTTGGGATCGCGCACCATGGCCCGGCCCAGCGCGACTCGCTGGCGCTGGCCGCCGGAGAGCTGGCCCGGCTTCCGCTCGAGCACCGCGTCCAGACCGAGCGCGCGCGCGGCGCCGGCCACGCGCTCCGCGATCGCCGGACGCGCCGCCCCGCGCATCCGGAGACCGAACGAGAGGTTCTCCCGCACCGTCATGTGCGGATAAAGCGCGTAGCTCTGGAACACCATGGCGATGTCCCGCTCCTGTGGCGGCAGCGCGGTTACATCGTGCTCACCGATGAACACCTGTCCGGCGGTAGGCGTCTCGAGGCCGGCGATCATGCGGAGCGCCGTGCTCTTGCCGCACCCCGACGGCCCGACCAGGACCATGAACTCCCCGTCGGCGATCTCGATGTCCAGTCCCCGCGCGGCCACGTGGCCGTTCGGGTAGACCTTTTCCACCCCGGCGAGACGGACGGATGCCATGGCTATCCCTTCACCGCGCCGGACGTGAGTCCCTGCACGATCCGCCGCTGGAATGCCAGCACCAGTACCGCGACCGGGGCCGTCGCGACGATCGCCGCCGCGAGGATCTGACCCCAGGGCACCTGATACTGGCCGCGGAAGAGGGCGATCGCCACCGGCACCGTCTGCCGCTCCGGCCCGAGTGTGAACGAGAGCGCGAACAGGAACTCGTTCCAGCTGTAGACGAAGGTGAGGATGGCCGTGGCGGCGAGGCCCGGCAGCGCCAGCGGCAGGATCACCTCCCACAGTGCGCGCAGGCGGCTCGCACCATCCACCATGGCCGCTTCCTCCAGCTCCGCCGGGAGCTGGCGGAAGAATCCGACGAGGAGCCAGACGGTGAGGGGCATGGCGAAGGTCAGATAGGGCAGGATGAGCCCCGGATACGTGTTGATGAGGTGGAGGCGCCTGAGCAGCAGGTAGAGCGGCGAGACCACGGAGATCTGGGGAAAGACACTGACGGCGAGGATCAGGCCGAGCAGCGGCGCCTTCCCGCGAAACCGCAAGCGCGCGAGGGCGTAGGCGCAGAGGCCGCCGATGCTGACGCAGATGGCCGTCGTGGCGCCCGCCACGATGAGCGAGTTCCGGATCGGCACCCAGAAGTTGCGCTCGGTGAAGAGGGCGCGATAGTGATCCAGCACCAGGGTCGTGGGCAGCAACGACGGCCGCTGGAACAGGCGCGCCTCAGGCGTGAACGAGGAGACGATGGCCCAGTAGAACGGGAAGGCGGTGGCCAGCACCAGCAGGCCCAGCGCGGCGGTGCCCCACCGGCTTCGCGGGGTCATGCCCGGGTCTCGGTGAGCCCGGCCCCCAGAAACCGGATGTACCCCAGGGCGAGCGCGAAAGTGATGAGGAAGACGATCACCGAAAGCGCGCTGCCGTAGCCGAATCGGAGGTTCTGCAGTAGTGAGTTGAAGGTGTAGAGGGCGATCGGCTCCGTCGAGGTGCCGGGCCCGCCGCCGGTCATCACGTAGATCAGGTCGAAGACGCGGAATGCGTCGAGCGTGCGAAAGATCAGGGCGACGAGAATCGCGGGCTTGAGCAGCGGCAGGGTCACGTAGCGAAACTGCCGCCAGGCGGACGCGCCGTCGATCCGCGCGGCCTCGTAGAGGGAAGCGTCGATGTTCTGCAGCCCCGCAAGCAGCAGCAGGGCGACGAACGGCGTCGTCTTCCACACGTCGGCCAGGACCACCGGAACCCACGCGAGGCCGGAGTGGATGAACCAGACCGGCGGGTCGCGCACGAGTCCCGCGTCCACCAGCAGCGTGTTGGCAATGCCGGTCTGCCCTTCGAAGATGAACCGCCAGAGCAGCGCGGCGACCACGGTGGGAATCGCCCACGGAATGAGGACCGCCGCGCGCACCACCGCCCGGCCGCGGAACGCGCGGTTCATCGCGAGGGCCAGGACGCAGCCGAGTCCGAGCTCGAGCGTGACGGTGACGACGGTGAACAGGAGCGTGTGCCCGAGCGCGCCCCAGAAGCGGGCGTCGCGGAAGGCCTCCAGGTAGTTGGCCGCGCCGATGAACGGTCGGCCGAGCCACGGCATGCGGAGATCGTGCAAGTGCACCGACTCCCACACCGTCCAGAGCAGCGGGAACAGGGCGATGAGCAGGATGGTGGCGAGCGCGGGCGCCACCAGTCGCCACGCCAGACGGGCCTCGCGCCGCTCGGCGCCCTCACCGGCCCGCACCCGGACCTCCTTCCCCGAGGCCCACCCGATCGAGCAGCGCCTGCATCTCCCGCGCGGCGTGCGCCAGCGCGGCGGCCGGCTCCTGCTGGCGCGTGAGCGCGCGGTGCAGGTCGATCTGGAGGATTTCCGACAACTGGGTATACACCGGCGTCACCGGCCGGGGCACCGCGTGCTCGATGATCGCCCGCGCCTGCGCCGGCGGAATGGCGAGCGCCCGGGCCAGCTCCGGCTCAGCGTAGAGCGCGGGCCGCGTGGGAAACTGGCCGACCCCGCGCGCGCGCTCGAGCATCTGCTCCGGCCGGGTCAGGTACTCGACGACTGCCCAGGCCGCCTCGGGGTGGTCGCTGCGCGCGTTGATGGCGAGCTGCGCGCCCCCGAGCGCGGCCGTGGGACGGCCGCCGGGCGCCGCGGGCATGGTGGCGACGGCGTAACGGCCGGCCACCCGCGACGCCGCGGTGTCCTCCATGAGCGCGTACGCATACGGCCAGTTGCGCATGAACGCCGCCTCGCCATTCTGGAACGCGAAACGGGACTCCTCCTCGTGCCACGTGAGCGCGCTCTGGGGCACGATCCCGTCCCGGTAGATCTCGTCACGCATGGCGGTGAGCGCCCGGACACCGGCCGGCGAGCTCACCGTGACGGTCCCGCCGTCGAGGATCCGACCGCCGAATCCGCCGAGATACTCGCTGAACACCGTCACCAGCCCCTCGTAGCGCGCGCCCTGCCACACGAGGCCATACCGAAGGCCGCGGTCCGCCTGGGCGTGGGACGCCTCCCGCGCGAGGTCGGCGAAAGTGGCGGGCGGCGCGGACATCAGGTCGGTGCGCCAGTACAGCATGCCCACGTCCACGAACCAGGGCACGGCGTAGAGGCGGCCATGCCACTGGTTGGCCGTGACGGTGGCGGGAAAGAACGCATTGGTCGCGGGGTGGAACCGGTCCAGGTTGAGGATCCAGCCGGCCGCGGCAAACTCCGGCGTCCAGACCACGTCGAGCTGGAGGATGTCGGGATCGCTCGCCCCGGCGTTGAGCCACTGCACGTAGAGCTGGTGACGCTGGTCGGCCGCGTCGGGGGTGGGCCGCTGCACCACGCGGATGTCGGGACGCAGCGCCGCGAACCGCTCCAGTTGACGGCGCAGCACCTGGCCCTCGGCGCCGAGCGCGCTGCCGGGGAAGGTGACCACGGCGGGCCCGCCGGCCGGTGCGCGACCGCAGCCGAGCGCCAGCAACAGACCGAGACACATGCCCGGCACACGGCGGACAACGGCACCAATCGGCGTGAGAATCGGAGGGTCTCCCGGCGAAGCGGAGGCCAGGCGTGGACCCGAACACGCTAACACGCGACCGCGCCGGGTGCCAGGCGACGGCGCGCGCCCCTTGCGAAGAATCGAGGATGGCATAACAGTGTTGGTGCGTCGGCTCATCCCGGTGCCGACGGCAGTTCATTCGTCGGAATCGGCATGGATCATGTCCCGAGCGGACCGCCGCCCCGAGGGCCGCTGTGCCCTCGTCTCCGTATGAACCCGGTGCACCGCGAGCTTGTCGGACGGTGCTGCCGGGTTTGGTATTCCGTCCGTCCAGGCCATCCGCCCAATCCTCCAGCCCAGTCATTCCCCGCATCACTCCGCCATCCGCCCCGCTCCCGCGCGCCCGTACCGGCACCAGGCTCTCCCGGCGTGCGTGGACGATTCCTACCACAGGGAGGTCGCTTGTGATCCCCATCTCGCGTGTGGAACGGTTCCCCCTGCGTCGCCTCGCCGCGCTGGCGCTCGCGTGGCAGCTCGTCATGCCGGTCGTCGGGCCGGCCAGCGCGTACGCGCAGCAGACGGCGCAGACCGGCACGATCAGCGGCACGGTGGTGGACGATCGCGGCGGCCCGATCTCCGGGGCGCAGGTGTCCGCCGCGGGCACGCCGGCGACCGCCCAGACGCAGGACAACGGAGCGTACGTGCTCGAACGGGTCCCCGCCGGGACCCGCATGATCCGCGTCCGCATGCTGGGCTTCGGGCCCGACTCGGCCAGCGTCACCGTCGCCGAGGGCGAGACCGCCACGCATGACTTCACGCTCCGCCGCAACCCGCTCCAGCTCCAGACGATGGTCGTCACCGGCACTCAGACGCCCCGCATCAACCTCGATGCGAGCGTGGCGGTGACCAGTCTGACGCCGGCGGACATCGAACGGGCGGCGCCCCGGAGCACGACCGAGATGCTTCGCTACGTCCCCGGCTTCACCCGGGTCGAGAGCTCGGGCGGCGAAGTGAACGAGAACATCGCGATGCGCGGGATCCTCGGCGTCGAGTACGTGATGTTCATGGAGGATGGCATGCCGGTCTTTCCGACGATGCATACCTTCTTCATGAATGCCGACAACCTCTTCCGGGCCGACGAGAACATCGAGCGGATGGAAGTGGTGCGGGGCGGCGCCTCGTCGCTCTTCGGCTCCAATACACCGGGCGCCATCATCAACTTCATCAACAAGACCGGCGGCGATCACCTGGCCGGGACCATGCGGGCGTCGGCCGCCACCGAGGGCCTCGCGCGCTACGATCTCAATGTCAACGGTCCGCTTGGCCGGGACTGGCGGTTCAACGTCGGCGGATTCTACCGCTACGACCACGGCGTCCGAGACCCCGGCTACCCCGGCATTCGCGGCGGCCAGGTGAAGGCGAGCCTCACCCGGAACCTCTCCAACGGCTACATCCGGCTCACCGGCAAAGTGATCGACGACCGGAACCAGTTCATTCTCGATCTGCCGTTCGAGAATGCGAAAGACCCGGCGTTCGTGAGCGGCTTCGGCGACTACGGGTCCATGAACACCAACGAGGGCCTCGACCTTCGGGTCCCGATCCCGACCGGCGACCTGACCCTGCCACTCGACAACGGCCTCAAGACGTCGGCGGGCTGGTTCACCGCCGACGCGGCGTTCGACCTCGAGGACGGCTGGCACATCCAGAACACCGCACAGGCCATGCGGAATCAGCAGGAGTGGAACGCGATCGTGCCCTCGAGCGCCATGACGGTGCAGGACTTCCTGACGCTCCCCAAGGGCCAGGCGGGGCTCGGGCTGCCGGCCGGTTCGACCGTCCAGCTCACGTACACCAACCATTTCACGGCGGACACGACCGGAGCTCCCGGGCTGCCGTTCGACACCCCGAACGGCCTTGTCGCGCCCGGGCAGGACATCCACGTCTCCAAGCCGATCTCGGCGTTCCAGGACCAGTTCCAGATCCGGAAGACCCTCGGCCGCCACACGCTGTCCGCGGGCGCCTACTTTGCCAACTACTCGCAGGACAACCACTGGTACTTCACCCAGATCCTGACGGACGTCCGGGATAACCCGCGGTTTCTCGACGCCGTGGTGACGACGCCCGGAGGCACGCCGACCGCCATCACGCAGAACGGCTTCCTCAACTATCTCTCGGGCTACGCCAACGGCCGCGGGCAGACGTCCGTCTTCTCCGGGGTCGTCGGGGGCGAGATCCAGCTGACCGAGAAGCTCAGGGCCGATCTCGGGGCGCGGGTGGAGTACAACAACTTCGTGCAGAGCTCGGAGAACACCGCGACCGTCGATCTCGACAACAACCCGGCGACGACCTTCGACAACGAGACCTTCGGCGACCACAGCTTCCGGCACTTCACCAAGAACCTGACCGACTGGGCCGGCTCCATCGGCCTCAACTACACGCTCAGGGACAACCTCTCGCTCTACGCCTCCGGGTCGCGCGGCTACAAGATGCCGGCCCTGGACGAGTTCCTGAATGCCACGGCCGCGGCGCAGGTGGATCTGTTCGATTCGCGCGAAGTGCAGTCGGTCGAGGGCGGGATCAAGGGCGTGACGGGGCGGTTCGGGTTCACGCTCAACGGGTTCTTCACCAAACTGACCAACATCGTCAGCCAGGGCCTTGTCGTGGACTCGGTCACCGGTGGCTCGACCTGGATCATCGTTACCTCGCCCGAGAACCGCTCGTACGGGGCGGAGCTCGAGCTGGTGGTGAATCCGCTGGAAGGGCTGCAGCTCTTCGCCAACTCCACGATCCTCAAGGCCGAGCTGGGCACCGGGGCCGGTGCCGACATCGGGAGCCGGATCAACGGCGTCCCCACCTCGCTGGCGAACATCTCGGGAGTGTACTCGGTGCCCCGGACCGCTCTGCAGTTCAAGGCTGACTGGCACTGGGTAGACTCGCGCCCGGTCGATCAGACCCTCGGTATCTCGCTGCCGGCCTACAACTACTTCAACTTCGGCGCGGGGTACGCGTTGCCGAACACGGGCACGCGCATCAACGTCGACCTGCTGAACGCCTTCCAGGGAAAGGGGCTCGAGGAAGGCAACCCGCGGCTGCTCGGCACGGGCGGCAATCCCATCTTCCTCGCGCGGCCCATCCTGCCGCGGCGGTTCATGGTGTCGGTGACGTACGATTTCGGCGGGCCGCAGTAGGTCCGTGACGCTGGTGGCGGGGGCCTGCTGTCTGCTGGCCCTCGCCACCGGCCGTCTTTCCGCGCAGGCGCCGGACTCCACCTTCCTGCTTTCCACGCGCGACGTCCGGCGCTCGCCGTCGCCCTTCCTCGGCAATGGACGCGTGGGTGTCGTGATCCCGGCGCTCGGGATCGGCGCGTCGCGTTCGCTGGTGGCGGGACTCTACGAGCACGGGCCGGACGACGTGCCGCGCATCGTGGCGGCACCCGCCTGGAACGCCATTGACGTGTTCGACGGGACGCGGTGGCTCGGTGCCGAGCCACCGACCGACAGCTCGATTCGCGACTACCGCCAGACCGTGGACATGCGGACCGGCACGGCCCGGACCACCTATGACTGGGTGGACGGCGCCCGGCGAACGTCGGTCCTGATCGAGACCTTCGTCTCCCGCGCCGCTCCCCGCCTCGCGGCAGTCCGGCTCGAGCTGGTGCCCCGGCAGCCCGGCCCGATGCGCGTGCGGTTCGCTCTCGCGGGGTGGCCACCGCCCCGGCGGCTCGCGCTCGCGCGGCTCAAGCGGGCGGAGCCCGGCTGGACGCCGGCGGACATCTGGTATCCCGGACACATGCTCGTCCGCACGCGCGCGGCCACCGCGCGGCCGGGGCTCGCCAGCCTCTCGATGACTTCCGTCCCGGAGGGGCGCCGGACCACCCTGGCACAGGTGGCGCACGTCACCTGGCCACGGAACCTCGCTCGGGCGGCCGCGCACGCCACGGCTGCCGGCGATACCGCGGCGGTCGAGATCGCCTTCGATGCCTCGCCCGGCCGGCCGTACACGTTTACCCATCTCGTAAGCCTCGTCACCTCGCTGGAGACGGCCAGGCCGCTCGCCGTCGCCGCCCGCCGGGTCGAGGCGGCGGGGACGAGCGGCTACGCGGGAGCGGCCGCCGCCAACGTCGCGGCGTGGGCCCGGCGGTGGGAAACCGATATCGTGCTCGACGGCGATCCCGCGCTCCAGCGGGTCGTCCGCTCCATGCTCTTCTATCTCCTCTGCAGCGCCGACTCGGGCACCGGGCTCGGCATCCCTCCGATGGGACTCTCGAGCGCCGGCTACTACGGGCACGTGTTCTGGGACTCCGATACCTGGATGTTCCCGGCGCTGGTGCTGACCCATCCCGACGTGGCCCGCTCGCTCGTGGCCTTCCGCTCCCGCACCGTTCCCGCCGCTCGGGACAATGCCCGCGGGAACGGCTACCGCGGCACGATGTATCCCTGGGAAGCCGACGAGCTGGGCAACGAAACCACGCCGCACTTCGCCGTGCAGAATGCCCGCTCCGAGATCCACGTGAACGGCGACGTTGCCCTGGCGCAGTGGCAGTACTACCAGGCGACCGGCGACTCGGCGTGGCTCGCGCGCGAGGGGTTCCCGGTGATCCGCGGGACCGCCGACTTCTGGGTGAGCCGGGCGACCCGTGATTCCAGCCGAGACGTCTACCACATCCGGAACGTCGTGTCGGTGGCGGAGGGGCTGGTCGGCGTCGATGACGACGCGTACACCAACGCCGTCGCCCGGAAGAACCTGGAGATCGCCGCGGCCGCGAGCGCGCGACTCGGCCTTGCCGCCGACCCGCGCTGGCGCGAGGTGGCGACCAAGCTCAACATGCCGATCGACTCCGCCACCGGTGCGTGGCGCACCTATGCGGGAGCACCCGACTCGACGCTCGGCGTGATCACCCCGCTCCTCAGCTACCCGCTCGGCGTGCCGATGAGCGACGAGGCCAAGCGCACCCATCTCGAGCAAGCCGTGCGGCGGCTCGCGGACGAGGCAGCAGGCGCGATGATGGGAATCACCCTGCTTTCCGTGGATGCGGCGGAGCTGGGCGACCGGCGTCTGGTGGACTCGCTCCTTCCCTTCAGCTACCAGGGACACCTGCGCGGACCCTTCCTGATGCTCTCGGAGACGCCGACGAACAACGCGGTGAACTTCCTGACGGGCGCCGGCGGCTTCCTCCAGCAGGTGATCTTCGGCTACACCGGCCTCCGCCTGGGTGACCGCGGGCTCGAGCCGGCGTTTCCCGCGGTCCTCCCCTCCCGGGTCTCCCGGCTGCTGATCCGGAACCTGCACGTCCGCGGAAGGCGCTACGACGTGGCCGTAGACTCCGCCGGCCGGCGGCTGCTGCCCCATGCCGAAGCGGCGCCCCGGTGATACCCGTCGCCCTGCTGCTCCTGCTCCAGACGGCGCAGCCGGCGGTGCTCACCTTTCCCGAGGCGGGTGTGGACGACACAGCCGCCTATCAGGGCTACGCCACCCGGTTCTACCGTGATTCCAAGGGCAATACCGTCCAGATCTACCTCGAGCCGCGGGGCGGCCGGGTGGTCAACCTCTGGGCCGACGCGGCGGACGAGAGCCTGGGATTCACCGTGCGCGACGGGAGCGGCCGTCCGGCGCGGCTGACCTGGGGTGCCGACGGCGCCGAGGCCGGCGATTCCGGCGCGATGCGGACGCTGGAATACCGGCTGAACGCCCGGACGCCGCGCGTCACGCTCGGCTGGTTTCTGCTCGGCTCTATGCGCGTCGAGCGCGACTTCCAATACGCCGACGCGCAGCTCCGGCCGTTCACCGCGCCGCCCTACCGGGTGGCCGAGGAGTCGCTGCTGGTGGCCAACGTGGCCCGGCTCCCAGCCGGCGAGCGGCGGCAGCAGCTCGCGCTGCTCGACGCCGCGAGTGTGGCGGCGCTCCGCGCGCGGCTGCTGCCCACGCTCCTGCCGGCCTGCACCGCGGCCGAGTGCGTGGTCCGGGTCGAGCGGTTGTCGCTGGACGGCAGGAACCATCTGGGGCTGGAGCTCCGGGTCGATCGTCGCCGGGCGCGTACCCGGGTCCTGGGCCGAACGGTCGCGATCGAGTCGAGGTCGGGCGCCCCGGTGGAGCTGACCGTCCGGATCGCGACCGACGCTGCGGCGCTGACGCCGCTGCCGCGAGACTCGATCTTCAGCCGCGAGTTCCTCGACTTCCTGGCCCGCGCCGGATCCCGGCGGCTGGAGCGCGAGGTACGGAGCGTCGAGCTGCTCAGCTCGGAAGAGAAGCTAATGGCCGGCCTGCCCAACTTCGCGACCTATTTCGGGCGCGACATGCTGATGACGGCGCTCATGATGCGCCCGGTCTGGCGCCCGGCGATGTCGGAGCACGTGATCGCGAGCGTGCTGCGCAAGCTCTCGCCCAGAGGAGACGTGAGCCACGAGGAGGCGCTCGGCGGGCAGGCGATCCGGGAGAACGCGGCGGAGTACAACGCACTGATGGCGGAGTACGCCGGCGGCCGGGCGAGCGACTCGCTCGGCCTCCTGTCGCGTGCCCGCGCCATTCTCGCGAACCTCCAGCGGACCCGCGAGAACTACCACATGCTGGACGACGAGTTCCAGCTCCCCATTCTGGAATCCCGCTACCTCACCGACTCGACCGTGCCGGCCGATCGCAAACGGGCGTTCCTGCTCGGCGCGGCCGGCGGCGGCCCGTCTCGCCTCGCGTCGATGCTGCGCGAGCTGGCCCTCGTGGCGGCCGAGACCGAGGCGTACGTCCGGGACCCCCGTCCCGGCAACCTCGTGAGCTTCGAGAAGCGCGACTCCACACACTGGCGCTCCGCGAGCTGGCGCGACAGCGACGCGGGCTACGCGAACGGCCGCTTCGCGATGGATATCAACGCCATCTGGGCGCCGCGCGCGCTGGAGGCGATCGGCAGCATCCTTGCGGCGCTGCCGGCGGCGGGCGTCACCCGGCAGACGCTCGACTCGGTTGCCCCGGACCTCGCGAAGGGCACGCTCGGCAACTACCTGGCCGACACGACGTCGCTCCGCCGCGCGATCGGCCTGTGGAATCGCGCCTGGCACCACTTCGTTGTAGCGCTGGGTCCCCGGGAGATCTCCACCCGGACAGAAGCGAAGCTGGCGTGGCTGCCTGCGGCGGAGGGCGCCTACTGGCGCGGAATCCTGGCCGACCACCCGGGAGCTGGCGACTCGCTCGCGTTCCTGGCCCTGGCGCTCGACTCGGCCGCGCGGCCCATCCCTGTCGTCAACACCGACCCGGCCACCGAGCTCTTCCTCGACGCGACCTCGCCCCGCCCCGCAAGACTCGATGCGCTGGAGTCGTTCATGCGCCCCTACCCGGTCGGGCTCTTCGTGGACCGCCTGGGCCCCGTCGTCGCCAACGACGCGTACGCCCCGCGCCGCGTCTGGGAGGCGTTCGCCAGGGACGCCTACCACTCCCCCCGGGTTGTCTGGGGCCGCGAGGTGAACCTCCTGTTGCTCGGCCTGGCCCACGAGGTGGAGCGCGGGTCCGGACGGCCGGCCGGACCTTCGGTCGGCCGCGCGGCCGACGCCCTCCGGC
Organism: Gemmatimonadales bacterium; assembly: GCA_025927545.1. Classification (GTDB taxonomy): domain Bacteria; phylum Gemmatimonadota; class Gemmatimonadetes; order Gemmatimonadales; family GWC2-71-9; genus CAVVWJ01. The sequence goes on along the minus strand of JAICLE010000003.1, from coordinate 74,585 downwards.
GCACGCTCGCGGCGGTGCGCGCCTCGGGGCTGGAGCACAACGAGCTCTGGAGCTACCGGATCGAGCGCGGCCGCCTCCTCCCAACCCGCTACGGCACGAGCTCCGACGTCCAGCTCTGGAGCAGCACCGATCTCGCCCTGCAGTACCTGCTGGCCCGGCTCCCGTCCCCATGAGCGTCATGACTCCCGACCCCGTCACCCGGCTCGCCTCGATCGACTACGTCGTGATGGCCGTCTACTTCGCCGCCGTGCTGGGCGTCGGCTGGGGACTTCGGCGGCTCACCCGGACGAGCACCGATTTCTTCCTCTCGGGCCGCTCGCTGCCGGCCTGGATCACCGGCCTCGCCTTCATCTCGGCCAATCTCGGCGCGCAGGAGGTGATCGGCATGGGGGCGTCGGGCGCCAAGTACGGGATCGCCACCAGCCATTTCTACTGGGTGGGCGCGATCCCGGCCATGGTGTTCGTCGGACTGTTCATGATGCCGTTCTATTATGGGTCGCGCGCCCGGTCCGTGCCCGAATATCTGCGGCTCCGCTTCGATGAAAAGACGCGCACCCTCAACGCGGTTTCGTTCGCCGTGATGACGGTCTTCTCCTCCGGCGTGTCGATGTATGCCATGGGCAAGCTCCTCAATCTTCTGCTCGGCTGGAGCTTCGACGTGAGCGTGCTGGCCTCCGCGGCGATCGTGCTCGCCTACGTGCTGCTCGGCGGGCTCACCAGCGCCATCTACAACGAGGTGCTGCAGTTTTTCCTGATCGTCTTCGGATTCGCGCCGTTGGTGGCGCTCGGGCTCCATGCGGTCGGCGGCTGGGAGGGACTCTCCGCGCGACTCGTCGAGGTGGCGTCCGCCCGGGGGCTGCCGGCCGGGGCGTACACCCACACCTGGTCCACCCTGGGCGACGCGTCGCAGAACCCGATCGGAGTCGAGTGGTTCGGACTCGTCATGGGGCTCGGCTTCGTGCTCTCCTTCGGCTACTGGTGCACCGACTTCCTGGTGGTGCAGCGCGCCATGGCGGCCGACTCGATGACCGCCGCACGCCGCACGCCGCTCATCGCGGCGTTGCCGAAGATGCTGTTTCCCTTCCTGGTCATCCTGCCCGGGATGATCGCGCTGGTGCTGGGAGCGGGACACGAGGCAGCCGCCGGCGCCCAGGGACTCGTGCCGGCCAAGCTCGCCGCCGACGGCGCGCCGCTCCTCGACAGCGCCGGCCGGGTGGTGCTCGACTACGATCTGGCCACTCCGATGATGCTGGTGCGCCTCTTCCCGTCGGGGATGCTGGGTCTTGGCCTCACTGCGCTGCTGGCTTCGTTCATGTCGGGCATGGCCGGGAACGTGACGGCGTTCAATACGGTGTGGACCTACGACATCTACCAGAGCCACATCCGGCGCGGCGCCTCGGACGCGCACTACCTGTGGATGGGACGGGTGGCCACCGTCGGCGGGGTCGCGCTCGCGGTCGCGGCGGCGTATGTGGCGGGCGCGTTCAACAACATCATGGACCTGCTCCAGCTCGTCTTCGCGTTCGTGAACGCGCCGCTGTTCGCCACCTTCGCGCTGGGGATGTTCTGGCGCAGGACCACGGGCCACGGCGCGTTCACCGGTCTCCTGGCCGGCACCCTGGCCGCCGCCGTCCACCACGGGCTCACGCTGCCGGCCGGCATGCCGGCCGGGGTCAAGGGAGGGTACTTCGGTGTGGTGCACACGTATCCCAGCGAGCTGGCGCAGACATTCTGGACTGCGATCGTCGCCTGGGTCACCTGCTTCGTGGTGACGATCGTCGTGAGCCTCGCCACCCGGCCCCGCCCGGCCGACGAGCTGCGCGGGCTGGTCTATTCCATGACACCCCGGCCGAGCGACGCGGGACTCCCGCTCCGGAAGCGGCCGTGGGTGCTGGCGGTCGTGGTCCTGGCGCTGACGCTGGCGCTCAACCTCGTGTTCTTCTAGGAGGCCGCATGAGTGGAGCACTGGGTCTCGACATCCGGCTCCCGATCGGAGGCCTGTTCGCCCTGCTCGGCCTCCTGCTCACCGGCTACGGCGCGGCGACGGCGGGCGACTCGGCGCGGTACGCGCGCTCGCTCTCCGTGAACGTCAACCTGTGGTGGGGCGCGGTGATGCTGCTCTTCGGGCTGCTCATGCTCTCCGCCGCGGCGCGCGCGCGGCGGAAGGCATCGGCCCGCCCGGCGGAGGACAGCCCGGAAGGTCAGGCCACGGAGGCGCGCGAGCACAAGCTCGGGCTCGAGCGCTGAGCCAGCGCTAGAGCGACTTCAGGTATTCGACCAGATCGGCCCGCTGCTCCGGCGTAAGCTGCAGCTGCTGGACGGACTCGTAGTGCGCCACCACGTCGTCCAGAGTCGCCGCGCTCCCGTCGTGGAAGTACGGTGCGTGCTGCCACAGCGCCCGGAGCGGGGTGGTGCGGTACTGCCGGGTGGCGCTCCGCTGGGCATAGCTCGGGTCCGCGCCGACTTCCGACGGATCATGCAGCCGGTCATCGGTGAAGGTGGGCGGGACGTGGCAGCTCGCGCACCGGGCAGCGCCGGCGAACACGGTGGCCCCGCGCGCGGCGGCGGCCGCGTCGAAGCTGCCGGTCGGAGGCGGCGGAGCGGGCAGGCTCACCTGGTACGCCTTGAGCGCCGGGAGCTTGGGGGTCACCAGGTCGGGCGTCTGGTGGATGTCGGCCCCGATTCTCGGGTCCACGAAGGTCCCGTGTCCGTGCATCTGGGTGATGGCGACATAGGCGTTCCAGTAGGAGATGTCGCCATCGCCGGTGGCGGTCGCCAGGCTCACGCCGGCCAACCCGTAGGCCGGCGGGATCGGCACCGGCGCGTTGAGGCCGTCGCGGTTGTACCTCGGGTCGTAGCGGCCGGGTCCCCACGAGTTGTAGACCGCCTTCTGGTCGGCCGTCAGCGCCGGCGAGAGGGCGATGATCGCGCCGGGGTTGAGATCCAGGTTGGGCCAGCCATCCAGCCGGTGGCCGATCCCCTGCGCGGTCGAGTTGTCCACGCTCGAATGGCAGAGCGCGCAGGTGATCCCGACACTCGTAAGGGTGTCCTTGCCATTCACCGTTTCGACCGTTCCCTGCAGCCCGACGACGGCGTTGAGCTTGAGCAGTGCCACGGTGGTGGCGGGATCGTGGAGGTCCGCGCTGGCCAGGATGCCCGGCGGGAGCGCATCCGCGTCCACCTTGAGCCCGACAGACAGTGCAGTCACCGGATCGACCGCCGCCTGGATGACCTCATGCATCCGGAGCGTGTCGGTCCAGAAGGTCTGGTCCCCGAACGTGTCGAAGCGGAAGATCTGTCTGCCGTCGAGCTGCGGCGGCTGCGGTTCGGTCGCCGGCCCGTCGTCACTGCAGGCCGCGAACAGGGTGAGCCCCGCGATGGTCAGCAGGAAGCGGGCGGTCATCGCGCTAGAGTGAACTCTCATCCGGTCCTCCTTATTGCTTGTCGCCGCGGCGGCGGGGAGCGCCTCGAGCGCTTGGGGTCGAGGATTGGCGCAATAAGGTAAGAAAATTCTTGACTTTCTGCAATAGCATTACGCCTGCCGCAGTCCCCTCGTGTCAACACGAGAGTTATAAATCGGCTTGGCAGGGGCGAGTGTGCGGTCGAACGGGAGGGAAAGCGGCGGGCCCGGCCCTGAGAAGCCTGCCGAGCCCGCCCCAAGGCAGGCCCGGCAAGGCCTCGCGTCAGGGTGCGGTCGGCACGGGCGCCCCCTCGGCCGGCGCGCGCACGACCCGCGACGCCTCGTCCAAGATGAGCCGCAGGTCTCCGTTGGACCGCACGAGCACGTTGAGCAGGTCGTACGTCCCCGCGGCCGGAACGTCCAGCCCATCGAGGATCACGTTGGCCGGCAGCGTGCGGCCGTCGCCCGGGATCGACTCCTTCCGCACCCGCACCGAGCCCATGGTGCAGAAGAACACTTCACCGGTGGCGTGCGGTCGGAGCGTGAGCCAGTCGCGGGCCATGGACATGACCCGGACGCCCGGAAGATCCGCCCTGATCTCCTGCCCGTGCTCGACCTCTGCCTTTTCCATTCGCTCCCTCAGCCGATAGGTCTGGGAAGCGGCAGTGACGCGTGCTTGCATACTTCACCTCGATCCGTGAACCGCGTGAACACCTTCAACGAAATCGCCGAGCTGGCGTGGGCAGCTCGGCGATCGTGGCAGTCGGAACCGGGGGCGCTACGGCCCCGGCTCGCGCCGGGCATGCTTTCTCGAGGCCAGCGTGACTACCCTATGGAAGGAACCCGGAACCGTCAAGCAGAGACTAATCACCCACCGCCCATCCAGCTGAGGGTCAGTCGGCGCCGGTGAGCGCCGCGTCCAGGGACGCGCCGGCGCGCGGGTCTGCCGCCAGCGTTGCCGGTGCCGCTCCCCTCGGCGGCAAGCCGCCGCGAAACTCGAAGTGGCCGGTGGACAAGGCCCGATCGCTCAGCACGAAGCCGCCGCTGGGGAGCAGGAGTCGGCAGGCCAGCACCTTGTCGGCGAGCACGGCGGCGGATTCCCACGCATCGGACTCGAGCCCGGGATAGAGATGGGCGTACTCCTGTTTCAGGCGAGCTTCGCGCCTCATGGGGGACCTCCGCCGAGCGATGAGCATGGTGGGACAGGGGAATGTCAATGTACCAATCGGACCAAACCGTTCAAGCGCCCGATTTTGTTCGGGGTTACGCACACGAAGTGTGGAGGGGTTGTGCAGAGTAACCGCAAGCGGCGTCGGTCATTCAGGATTCGGTAGACATCTGTGGACGTTGTGGATTCGGGAATAGCGTGCTGTGGGACGCTCAGGACCACACCTGAAACCACCCCTCCCCCCTGGCGTAGGTAAAGGAGGACCTCTCGCCACCAGGCAACATCGCCGTCCACCATCGAAACGCGCCGGAGGACAGTATGCCGCGTGCACTGACCTCACCAATGCTCGGCCTCGGCACGGCCGTGCTGCTCACCGCCCTCTCCGGCTGCGACGCCGGACGTGCCCGCACCGAAAGCGCCGGCGCTGCGACGACGATCGACACCGCCGCCGGCACCTGGGCGAACAAGGGCGCCGTCCCCCTCACCACCGCCTCCGCCGATGCCCGCCGGCTCTATCTCGAGGGGCGAGCTCTGTCCGAGCAGCTCCGCGCCCACGATGGCCGCGAGCTCTTCCGCCGCGCCGCGGCGGCGGATCCCTCCTTCGCCATGGCCCACTACCAGCTCGCCGCGAACGCGGCCACGGCCCGGGATTTCTTCGAGCAGATGAAGCGGGCCGCGGCGCTGGTGGACAGCGTCTCTGAAGGCGAGCGGTTGATGATCCTCGCACTCGAGGCGGGCGGCAACGCCGATCCCGCCAAGGCGATGAAGTACCAGGCAGAGCTGGTGGCCCGGTACCCGGACGACGAGCGCGCTCACTTCCTCCTGGGCAACGGCTACTTCGGGCGGCAGGACTATGCCAGCGCGATCGAGCAGTACCGGGCCGCGCTCACGCTCAACCCCCGCTTCTCTCCCGCGTACAATCTCCTGGGCTATGCCTACCGGGCGGTGGAGAAATACGGCGACGCCGAGACGTCATTCCGGAAGTACATCGAGTTGATCCCGGGCGACCCCAATCCGTACGACTCCTACGCCGAGCTCCTGATGAAGACCGGCCGCTTCGAGGAGTCCCTTGCCCAGTACCGGAAGGCGCTCTCGGTGGACCCGCACTTCAGTCCCTCGCGGGTGGGGATCGCGACCAACCTGATGTATCAGGGAAAGCCCGACACAGCCGCCGCCGCGATGGACGACTTGTACCGCCGGGCGCGCGACGACGCGGACCGGCGCACCGCGCTGTTCGTCAAGGGCGTGATCCTGGTGGACGCGGGACGAGCCGGCGCAGCCCTCGAGGAGATCGAGCGCGAGTACGCGCTCGACGCACGCCTGGCTGACTCGGCCAACATGAGCGGCGACGCCCAGCTGATCGGCAACATCCTCCTCAACGCGGGGCGCACCGAGGAGGCCGCGAAGCGCTTCCGGCAGGCGCTCGACCTCGTCGAGCACTCGGGCCTCTCGGCCCAGGTAAAGCAGGACACCAGGCTGGCCGACCGTTATAACCGCGCCCGCGTTGCGCTCAGCCGCGGTGAGCTGGCCACCGCCAAGTCAGAAGCAAAGTCCTACGCTGAGGGGGCCGCTGCCCGGCAGAACAGCTTCCGGGTCCGGCAGGCCCACGAGCTGGCGGGCACCATCGCGCTGAAGGAGAAGCGGTGGGACGACGCGCTGGCCGAGCTGGCCCTGGGAAATCAGCAGGATCCTCAGGTGGTCTACTGGACCGCGCAGGCCTGGCGGGGGAAGGGTGACGGGGCCAAGGCAAGGGAGTACGCCGCCCGGGCGGCGGACGCGCACGTGCTGCCGCTCGCGACGTACGCGTTCGTCAGGAAGGAGGCAAGGGCAATGTCGCGGCAGTAATCCCGTCGGGACTCCGAACGCGCGCCCGGAGCTTGCCTCCGGGCGCTTAGCATACAAGATTGTCTCACCCTCCCTCCATTCTTGGTCCCCGCTCGCCCGCGGTTTCGTCCTCGTGGGGGCTCGCATGCGCCTCGGAAGTCGTTCCCGGATTCTCGCCGCCGCCATGGCGGCGCCCGCTGTCCTCTGGCTCGGTTGCGGCGGCGGCGGCGGTGCCGACCTGGCCGGTCCCGAGCTGGGCTCGCTCGACGTCACCACTGCGACCTCCGGTCCGGAGCCCGACGCCGACGGCTACGCCGTCAGCATCGACGGCGGCGCCCCGGGAGCGATCGGCACCAATGCGACGGCGCGGCACGACGGCCTCACCGCGGGCAGTCACACGGTGGAGCTGTCCGGACTGGCCGCCAACTGCACCGTCCCGTCCGCTCGGGAGAGCGTCAGTATCACCGCGAACTCCGTGACGGCCGCGAGCTTCGCGGTCACCTGCGCTCCCACCACGGGGGCCATTCAGGTCACCACATCCGCCGGCACACCCGCCGACCCGGACGGCTACCAGCTCCTTCTGGACGGGGCGGTGTCCCAGCCGGTGGGGATCAGCGCGACAGTCACCATTCCCGGCCTGACCCCAGGGAGTCACACCGTGGGCCTGGGCGGGCTCGCGGCCAACTGCACCCTGGGCGGCGACAATCCGCGCGCGGTGATGGTCGCAGCCGGCGATACGGCCGACGTACTGCTCGCCGTCGTCTGTGCCCCCGCACCGCCCACGGTCGGAACCCTGCAGGTCACCACCCGGACGAGCGGGACCGACCAGGACGCGGACGGCTACAGCTTCACGGTGGATGGCGGCTCGAGCCAGGCGATCGGCCCCGCGGGCACGGTCGCGCTGGCCAATCTCCCGGCCGGAGCGCACGCGGTGGAGCTCTCAGGGGTAGCAGGCAACTGCACGGTGGCCGGAGCCACCCAGCGAAGCGTGCAAGTGCCGGCCGGCGGCGCAGTCGAGGTCGTCTTCAGCATCACCTGCACACCGCTCCCGCCTTCGACCGGGACGATGGAGCTCACGATTGCCGGACTGCCCGCGGGGGCCGGTGCGGCGGTGACGGTTTCCGGACCGAACAGCTATGCCCTGCAGGTGATCGCGAGCACTACGGTCGCCGGCCTCGAGCCCGGGAGCTACACGGTGGCGGCGGCGGAGGTCACCAGCGGAGGGACGAGCTACACCGCAACTCCGGCTCGCCGGAATGTCGCGGTTACGGCGGGCCAGACGGCAGCCCTGACGATTACCTACACCGCGGCAGCGGGCGCCTCGATCAACCTCAAGGTGGACGGCTGGTATCTGAGCCAGAGCACCCAGACCCCGAGCGGCGACGTGCCGCTGGTGGCGAACCGTGAGGGGTACCTGCGGGTCTTCGTCGTCTCGGATGGGGCCAACAAGGCCGCGCCGAACGTCCGGGTGCGGCTCTACCGTAACGGCGCGCCGATGGCCACTCTCACGATTCCCTCGCCGGCGGCGTCCACGCCGATCGCTCGGGACGAGGGCAAACTCGCCAGCTCGTGGAACGTGAAGATCCCCCGGGAGCTCGTCGTGCCCGGACTATCGGTGCTGGCCGAGGTCGACCCGGACAACACGGTACCGGAGACCAACGAGACCGACAACAGCTATCCCGCCTCGGGTGCACCGCAGCCCCAGAACGTGGGCGACGCGCCGATCCTGGGCCTCACCTTCGTGCCGGTGAAGCAGCAGGCGAACGGCCTGGTGGGAGATGTCTCGACGGCGAACAAGTCGCGCTTCCTCGAGATGAGCAGGCGGATGCACCCGCTCCCCGGCGCCGATGGCGACGTGCACGCGGTCTACACCACGACGACCAGCGAGCCGCTGGTGCCGGACGATGCGAATGGCGCGTGGACAGCCGTGCTGAGCGAGCTGGATGCCCTTCGCCTGGCCGAAGGCAGCACGCGGAACTACTACGGGGTGGTGCAGATCGACTACCCCTCGGGCATCGCGGGTCTGGGCTACATCGGCCGCCCCACCGCGATGGGGTACGACCGCGAGTTCGACCGGAGCCGTGTGATGGCCCACGAGCTTGGCCACAACTGGGGCCGGCCCCATTCGCCCTGCGGCAACCCCTCGGATGCCGACCCCGACTACCCGTATCCAGGCGGAGTCATCGGGGTGTACGGGTTCGACATGCAGAACCAGGTGCTCAGGGACCCCTCGACACCCGACATCATGGGCTACTGCGGCGATCCGTGGATCAGTGACTATACCTACCGGAAAATCCTGGAGTTCCGCGGGCATGCCCCCGCGATGGCGGCCGCGGCGTTTGGCCAGGCGGAGCGCTGCCTGCTGGTCTGGGGGCGCATCGTGAACGGCCGCGCGGTGCTCGAGCCCGCATTCGAGCTGATGACCCGCCCGAGCCTGCCCACCGCGCCCGGACCCTACTCGGTCGAGGCCCTCGCGGCGGACGGCGCGCGGCTCTTCCATCTGTCGTTCGACGCCGCCCGGATCGCGGACGATCCGCACGGCGGGCGCCAGTTCGCCTTCACGGTGCCGCTCGACGAAGCGGCGGCCGCGCGCCTGAGCGGGCTCCGGCTTTCGGGATCCGCCGGTGCGGCCGCGGCGGATCGCCCCGCGCCGGTTATCGGCGCGGTGCGGACGATGGAGACCATCGACGCCCGGCGGGTGGCGGGCGGCGTCGCGATCCGGTGGGACGCGGCGACGAACCCGATGATCATGGTGCGGGACCCCGACACGGGAGAGGTGCTGTCGTTTGCCCGGGGAGGCGAAGCGGTGGTGCAGACCGGCCGGACGGCGCTGGACCTCAGCGTCTCCGACCGTGTAGGGAGCCGGCAGATGCGGGTGCCGGTGCGCCCGTAAGGCGCACCGGGCTCAGTTCGCCGCGGCCGCGAGCCGGGCCACCGCCGCGAGCACCGCGGCCGGCTGCTCCTCCTGGATGTACTGGCCGGAGCCCGGAACGCTGTCGGTACCGAAGTTCGGCAATCTGGTGCTGAGCAGCTCACGCTCGTCGGAGGTCACCTCCGCGGGGTGCGGCACGGTACCGATCAGCAGCCGCACGGGCACGACGCACCGGTGCAGCCGGTCGGCGAGCGACCCCGACTCCTCGCTGGACTTCGACATCCGCTGGAAGGCATCGATCGACCCGCTGAGATCGGCCACCTGTCCGGCGGTGTAGCCCCGGATCACGGCATCGGTGACCCAGGTGGTATCGCCCGAGTTGCGGACGATCTCGCGGCGGACGTCGTGCCGCAGCTTCGATTCATCCATCGCGAACTTGACGAGACCACCGCCGAACTTGAACGCCTTCCGCATGCCCGGCGTGGCCGCGCTTTCGGCGGGGCCGCCATCGATCGAGAGGAGTCCGCGCACCAGGTCGGGCCGGACGATCGCCAGGCGGAAGGCGATCGCCGCCCCGCTCGACTGCGCGATGAACAGGGCCCCCCGAACCCCTAGACTGTCGAGCGCGTGGCCGACCCTCCCGGTCTGGGCGGTGAACGAGTAATCCGCCGCCTTCGGGTGCGACGACCAGCCGTAGCCAAGCGGCTCGACAATGATGACCCGGTACCCGTCGGTGGCCAGGGGCCCGGTGATCTTCCGGTAGCCGTAGGCGGCGCCGAAGATCCCGGGAATGAGGACGAGCGGCCGGCCTGCCCCCATGGTCGTGGTGCGCAGGATCTCGCCTGGAGCTACCTCGATGTTCCGCACGACGGCGCTGTCCGCCGACACCGCCATGAGCGCGAGCGTCAGCGCGGGCAGGACTACCACGCGATCTGCAGCTCTTCCAGCCTGGCGGCCACCGTCGCGAGCGAGTTGACGCTGAGCTCCCGGCGGAACCGGGTGGCGGCATCCCGCACGTCCGCCGAAACCGGCGCGCCGGTGCGCCGGCGGAACTCGCGGTAGGAATCGCCGAACTCGCTGAAGACCAGGCGGAGCGACCGGGCTTCTCGTACCTGCTCCGGCGTGCGCGTGGCGTCGGCAGCCAGGCGGTCGAGCGGGGCCGGGCGCCCGCGTGAGGTACGGGGCCGAGTGGCCTGGGAGCGCTGGTCTACGCTCAACGCGGCATCGCTCACGCGCGCCAACACCTTGTCGATAACCGTCTGGGGAAGCTGGGAAGAGGCCGAACCGCTTTTGCGAGGCGGAAGATCGGACATGGGGGCCTTCCAATCGGGAACGGGGAGCGCCTCCGTGCCGGGATGGGACGAGGGTGTGTCCAAAGCTAGCGGGATGCGCCATGATATGCGAACCGCGCCGGGGCACGAGAACCTCCTGACGTCGTTTCATACTGTTCCTTCAAGCAGGCGTGGCAGACTGCAGCGTCGAAGTGACGAGATGCTGCACCGGGCCTCCGCTCACCGAGCTTCGATCACCTGCACTCGCGCGATTCGGTCGCCCTCGAGGATCCGCTCGGCCACGGCCCGGCCGCGCTCGATCCGGCCGAAGACCGTGTACTCGTGGTCGAGCAGCGGGTTGTCCACCAGGTTGATGAACCATTGACCATCGCCCGTGTCGCGGCCGCGAGCCGAGATCCCGAGTGTGCCCCGGGCGTGGATGCGCGGGGTGAGCTCGTCCCGCATGAACAGCGAGTCGCCGACATACTCGTTCGCATCCGGCCCACCCCCCTGCACCACGAAATCCGGCTCGACCCGCTGAAACACCTTCCCGTCGTAGAAACCCTCCCGCACCAGGCGTAGCACCCGCGCGACCGTGGCCGGCGTCTCGTCCGGGAAGAGCCGCACCGTGAAGCTGCCACCGCCGCTCGATGGCGCCATGGTCACCTCGAGCCGGACGGTCCGGCGCAGGAACACGCCGGCCAGGGGCTCGAGCCGGATCGGCAGCGGCACCGGCCGGGCCTCGACCGGCGCGCCGGTCCAGCCGGCAAGCGTGGTGGCGACCAGCGCGGCCACGGTCGTGTCATAGTCGGCGAGGAACGGCGCCAGGCGCGTCGCGCTCGCGACGGAGCCTAGCTCGCCGATGCGCTGGAGCATGGCGACGCGGGGGTCGCGGGCGTTCTCGCTCCGGTGCGTACTCAGGCCTTGGAACGCGGCCAGGAGCGCGGCGAGTGCCCCGGGATGCGGCGAGCCCTCGAGCGCGAGGGCCGCGGCGAGCGCCACCTGATGGCCGCTGGAGCCGAGCGCCCGCAGATAGACGCTGTCCGCCTCGTGTCCCGCCGTGCCGGCGAGCCCGGCGATCGCCTCCGCCTGCACGTTGCGGTCGGGGTCGGCCGAGAGGCGGAGGAGCACGCGACGCGCGCCCAGGAGTGCCGCGGCGCGCGCGGCGTAGAGCCGATGCTCCCACCGCTCCGCGCCGGCGAAGCGCGGCAGTCTGGCCGCCGCGGCCGCACGGTCCGCCCGGGCCAGCGCCACCAGCGCGTGGGCGGCGGCTTGCCAGCGGTGGTCGGGAGGACCGCTCGTCACCGGCGTATCGGCCAGCCGCTCGAGTAATGCCGGCGCGGCGCGACGGTCGGTGCAGCCGCCTCCGAGCGAGTCGATTGCGACGAGCGCGACGTAGGGCTCGCGGTCCCGCGTGGCGGCGAGAATCGGCGCACAGTCGGGTGGGCCCCCGCCCAGTCGCGCCGCGGCAATGGCCTCCACCCGGACGATTGTGCTCGAGTCGGCCAGTGCCCGGCGCACCAGACGTGCGCGAAGCCCGGGCGAGAGTGTGCTACTCCCGCTCAACGTCATGCGCCGTGCTTCGTCGTCAGGATCGCGGCTCGCCCGGGTGGCGGTAGCGCTGTCCAGCCCGCCGGTCGCCGCCAGCGTGCGGAGCGCCAACCGGCGGACCGCCGTATCGGGCGACGTCACGGCGGCGCGTCGGAGCAGCGCTACGCTCGCCGGCTCGAGATTGCCCGTCGCACGGTGCGCTCGCGCGAGGGTATAAAGCCCGTGGGCCGTACCGGTCGTCTGCCTGGCCGCGAACCGCGCGCGGATGGCCGCTTCGGCCGCGCGCGCCGCGGCGGTGTCCGAAAGCGGCAGGCGTCCGAGAGACTGCGCCAGCGCGTCCACCACACCGGCGTCTGTCGCGCCCGCGGGCGCGCGCTCGAGCGCACGCTCGAGCGCGCTGGCGGCCTCACTCGTCATGAACTGGCCGGCGTCGGCAAGGGTCGTGTCGCGTGGGGCACGGCGCATCGACTGCGCGATGGCGTTGGCTGCCTCGGCGCGTACTGACGGGACCGGATCGGCGAGCAACGGCAGCAGCCGGCGTCCGAGTTCCGGACGCTGCAGCCGCCCGAGACCGCGCACCGCCAGCCGGCGCAGGAGCGTATCGCTGCCGGTGAGCGCGCTCAGGAGCGGCTCGAGTCCGTCCCGGCCGGTCCCCCGCGCATCCTCCGCCACGAGGAGGCGCTGAAGCGCGGTCGTGTCTACCGGGACGCCCGGTCCCTGCGCGCCGGCGGGTGCGGGCGCCCTGACCAGGGCGAGGAGAAGCGGGAGCCACCGTGCGCGCAGGAGAAGGGGATGCCGCGAGTGGACAGCTCCGCCCGCCGCTCCTATCGTTGAATCATGCTGACCACCCGAATGCTGGGCTCGCAGGGCCTTGCCGTCTCCGCCATGGGCCTCGGCTGCATGGGCATGAGCCAGTCCTACGGCACGCCCGACGACGGCGAATCCATCGCCACGATCCACCGCGCCCTCGAGCTCGGCGTGACGCTCCTCGATACGGCCGAGGTGTACGGGCCCTACACCAACGAGTCGCTGCTCGGCCGGGCGCTCGAGGGGCGTCGCGAGCGGGCCGTCATCGCCACCAAGTTCGGCTGGGAGATCGGCGCGACCGGGCGCGGCGGGCTGGACAGCCGACCGGCGCACATCCGCGAAGCGGTCGAGGGGTCGCTCGGCCGGCTCCGCACCGATCGCATCGACCTGCTCTACCAGCACCGGGTGGACCCCCAGGTTCCGATCGAAGACGTCGTCGGCACGATGGCCGACCTGGTGCGTGAGGGGAAGGTGCGCTTTCTCGGCCTGAGCGAGGCGGGCGCGGAGACCATCCGCCGCGGCCACGCGGTGCACCCGATCGCAGCGCTCCAGAGCGAGTACTCCCTGTGGGAGCGGAACCTCGAGCCGGAGATCATACCGCTCCTGCGCGAATTGGGCATCGGTCTCGTCCCGTTCAGTCCGCTGGGCCGCGGCTTCCTCACCGGCACGGCTCGCCGCGCGGAGGAATATCCCGAGGGTGACTATCGCCGCGGGGATCCGCGCTTCCAGGGAGCCAACTTTGATCTCAACATGCGCGCTGCCGCGGTGGTGGGCCAAGTGGCCGCCGAGCTCGGCGCCACGCCCGGCCAGGTTGCACTCGCCTGGGTGCTGCAGCAGGGCATGGACTTCGTGCCCATCCCGGGCACCAAGCGCCGTCCCTATCTCGAGGAGAATGTCGCGGCGGCCGATCTGCGGCTGGGCGCGGCCCAGCTGACGCGGCTCGATGCGGCGATTCCAGCGGGAGAAGCCGCCGGGCCACGTTACAACGAGAGCATGATGGCGTACATCGATCGCTGAGCAACGCGATCACCGCACGACGAAGAGGCCGGCCCGTCCTCCGAATCCGTCGTCCACGGATACCGCACCTTCCGGCACCAGCCACGCCGATCCATCGAAGCGCACGTTGAGCTGGTGGACCCCGGGGCTGAGCGCCTCAGGAAACATCCAGCGACCGGCACCCGCGGGCACCAGCCGGCGGATCTCCCAGTTGGTGAAATCGCCCATCACTTCCGCGCGCCCGGCCTTCGGGCCGGCAATCGCGAGCCGCCGCCGGGGCACGAGCAGGAGGCGCGGGACTTCCGCCGTGGCCTCGGTCGCGCGGCCGGAAGGCCTCCGGGCATCTCGCGATGCGGCGCCAAGGGCGAGGCGCACGCCCACGGTGCCGTAGCGCGCGCCGGGCATCGCCACGCCGACCTGCGGGAGTGAATGTCCCGCGGCACCGACCAGGCCGACGCTCGGCGCGAGCCACCAGACGGCGCTCACCTCCCAGCCGGTACGCCGGAGCGGCGCAGCGCCCAGTCGCTGGACCAGCGTGACGCCGAGCTCGTAGTTGCCCAGTCCGACCGTCGCGCGCGAGCCGAGGTCGGTGTACTCGGCCAGGCGGCGTACTGGCAGCGTGTCCGGACCAGGCCCCCCGTCCTGACCCAGGCCTCCTTGCGGCGTGGGCCGGCTGCCGAACGTCGTTCGCGACACCCACACGTTCACGCCCGCCGGGCCGATGGCGCGCCGGGCACCTCCCTCGAGCCGGGTGAGCGCCGCCGTTCGCGTGCCCAGGCCGGCGCCCCCGATCGCCGCGCCGAGCCACGCCCCGGCAGTCGCACCGCGCGTGTGCAGCCGTGCCGCCAGATCCCATTGCATCGCGGTACGCGCCGCGACGGCGGTGCTCAGGCCGAACGCTCCGGCCAGCTCGGGCTGCAGTCCCAGCAGTGGTGTGGTCCGGTAGGTCGCGCCGAGGGCGCCGTGGGTGAGCGGCTCCTCGGAGTCGAGCTGGTCCCATGCCGCCGGGCCGGTGCCGAGATCCGCCGTCAGGCCGAGCTGCAGCGCGGCGACATCCTGTGCCCGCGTGGCGAATAGCGCAAACCCGGCGCAGGTGGCATGGAGCCATCGGCGGCGGATGCTCACGGCGCCCCCGCTGCCGGCCTGAGCCGGTCGCGCAGGTCGAGGAACTCACCGGCGTCTCCTCCGCGCTCGGCGAGCTCCGCCACCGAGCGCCACGCCACCTCCACCGCCATGCCACCTGCCACGAGGTCCGTAAAGACCGCGAGCGGGACGGCGACCCCGCCCCGCGGGCCCACCCGGCGGATCTCTCCGAGCATGGCCGGCGTGGCGCCGGCACGGAGCGCGGCGGCGGCCGCGACGAGCTCGTCGGTTGCCGCGCCGCGCCCGAGCGCCCCGCGCGCGCGGCGCAGATCCGTGAGCACCGCCTCGACGGCGACGGCGATGCGAGGCCCCGCCGCGCCCTTGCTCGACCCCTCCAGCGCCTTCTGCACGATCGGCTCGGTCGGGAGCCCGTCGCTGCGCGCCGAGTCGAGCAACGCGTTGACCCGCATCCGCGTGACAGAGTCGAGCCTGGCGTCCAGCCGCGGGTCCTGTCCCGCGGCCGGCGCCGGCCGGAGGAGCGCGAGCAAAAGCAGCAGAGTGGTCACGCGGAGCATGCCATCACCGCTGAGCCACCGTGATCACGGAGGTAGGCGCGCCGAAGTCGTCCTCCAGCGCGGGAGGCGCCGACGGATCCCGGCGCCACCGGGTGCCGTCCACGATGAACGTATAACGATAGCGCCCCGGCCGGAGCGGAACCGTGACGGTCCAGAGGCCATCGGACCCGTTATGCAGCGGCGTCGCACGAGAGTCCCAATCGTTGAAGTCTCCCACTACGGCCACGGTCGAAACCGCCGGGGCGCGGAGCGCGAATTCGACCGGGCGGGGACCCGCCTCCGACCCGGCCACGCTCCGGCGCCCCACCAGAATGCCGAGGCCGAAGACCACGGCCAGCGACGCGGCCAACGCCGCCGCGATCCTGGCTTCGTACCGGCGCGGTGGAACCGAGCGAGCGGCCGCGGGCGGGCCGGCCCGCAGCCGCTCCAGCACCGTGCGCTCCACCCGTTCGGAGAGCGGTACCGACGCGCGGAGCCGCGCGGCCACGCGCTCGATGAAGTCGTCGTGCTCCGGGTCGAGCCGGTCGTCAGGTGGCATGATGATCGCCCAGCAGGTCGCGCAGCCGCTCGCAGGCACGCTTGACCCGCATCTTGAGCGCGGACTCGCCCGCGCCGGTCAGCTCGGCCATTTCCTCGTAGCTCAGCTCTTCGACGTACTTGAGCAGGAACGCCTCCCGCTGCTCCGGCACCAGTCCGGCGAGCCCCAGCAGAATGTCATCCCGGTGCATCGCCGCCTCAGCCGAATCCGTCACGCCCACGCCGTTCGCCGCCTCGAGCGGCGCCCGCCGGGCGAGTTCCCGTCCGCGCCGAACGGCGGCGGTCCGGCACCGGTTGATGAGGATCCGGAACAGCCAGGCCGCGAAGCGCTCGGGATGGCGGCACCGGTCGATTGACCGATACGCCCGGATGAAGGCATCCTGCAGCGCCTCCTCGGCATCGCTCTCGTTGCCGAGCAGGTGAAACGCGTACCGGCCGAAGCGAAGCCGGTACCGGGTCATCAGCAGCCCGAAGGCGTCCAGGTCGCCCTGGCGCACCCGCTCCACGAGCTCGGCATCCGGCGGACTCACCTGAAGGAGACCCGGCGACGCCGTCATCCGTCACACCGCGGCAATCGCGGGACCGATGTGACGCGGCGAGAACTCGCGAAGTCTCTCGAGTTGAGGTCCCTAGTGGCCGACCGAAGCAGCACGTTTCACCTTGCGGCAGGAGATTCATCCCATGCGATTCGCATTGCTGGCGGCCGTCGTTGCCGCCCTCGCTCTCCAGGGCTGCGCTTCCGACGGCACCGCGCCCCCGGAGGACGGGTCCGCCCGGCTCCGGCTGGCGAGCGCGTCGCCCGACGCGGGCGCGCTGGACCTGCTGGTGAATGGAAAGACGGTGGCCCGGGCCGTCGGGCGCACAGAGGCGTCGGCGGCCAGTGAGGTGGCCGCCGGCCGCGCCACGGGCGAGGTGCGAGCCACGGGCACCTCGGCGATGCTCGCGTCGGTCCCGCTGGTGCTGGAGGCAGGAAGGTCCTACACCGTATTCGCGGCGGGACCGTTGCAGGCGCTTACGGTCATGGTGTCGGTGGACACCGGGTCCGGGACAGCGGAGCCGGTGCCTCCATCGATGCCGGGCGAGCCCGTGGACAGCGGCAACCCGCCGCCTCCGTTGACGGATGCCGCGCGGTTCCGGATCGTGCACGCCGCGCCGCATGCGCCGCCGCTCGATCCGTACCTCACGCCCGCCGGTGCGCCGCTGGATACGGTGCCGGCGTTTCAGCCGTTCGAGTACGGCAGTCTGGCGCTCATTGCCGACCTCGTCAGGCGGCCGGGGCGCTATACGGTCGAGTTCACGGAGGCGGGGACCACGCGGCTGGTGCTAAGCTCGGCCGACATCGACGCCGCAGCGGGGGAGCTGGTGACGGTGGTGCTGGGAGAGAACGCGGACCGGTCGCTCAGGGTGGATCTGGTGCGGGAGTAGGCGCCGCGGCATCAACTGCCGCGGCATCCGCGACTCGCGGGAGGGACTCGCGGAGACATGGCCTGCCACCCTCAGGGCTGCTCGGCCCGCGCCTCACGAATGGACCGCACCAAGGCGTCAAGCGCGTCCCGCAGCATGTCACGTATGGCGGGAGTGCCTGTGAGTGCCGCGGGCTGGAGTGGCTGGTCGAGCAGCGGGAGCGTCACCCCCGCCGCCTCCACGATCCGGGTGGACATGGTGCGCAGAATCTCGACCAGCGACGCCTGCGCGTACGTGCCTCGCGCCGAGACGTTCCAGATCGCGATCGGCTTGTGGAGCAGCGCGGGATCACTCACCAGCCAGTCGAGCCCGTTCTTGAACGCCCCCGGCAGCCCATGCGCGTACTCCGGTGTGGAGAGCAGAAGACCGTCCGCGCTCCCGACCGCACGGCGCCATGCCTCGGCAGCGGCCGGCCGAGCGTCGCCGTCGAGGTCCGGGTTGAAATGCGGCAGCGCGGCGAGGTGCTCGGAGAGCCGCACCGTCACGTCAGCAGGGGCAAGCGCCGCGGCTGCCTGGAGCAGCGTGCGGTTGGAGGAGCTCGCGCGAAGACTGCCGCAGACAGCGAGCAGACTGATGCGGCTCACTCCTGCTCACCGCGCCCCTGGGGGCAGGTTATGCTCGAGGTAACGGGTGAGCAGCGAGTACAGGTGGAGGCTCGTCCCCTCGCCCTCGCAGATGCAATGCGAGCGGTTGGGATACACCATCAGCGTGAACGGCCGATCCGCGGCCACCAGCCGGTTGACCAGCCGCTCGGTCCCCTGGTAGTGCACGTTGTCGTCGCCCGACCCGTGGACCACGAGCAGATTGCCCCGCAGACTATCGGCGAAGGTGAGCGCCGAGCCTTCCCGGTAGGCCGCCTCGTTCTCCTGCGGCAGCCCCATGTAGCGCTCCTGGTAGATCGTGTCGTACAGCCGCTCGTCCGGCACCGGCGCTACCGACATGCCCGTCTGGTAGAGCCCGGGGTAGCGGAACAGCAGATTTAGCGTCGTCGAGCCGCCCCCGCTCCAGCCCCACACGCCGATCCGGGTGGAATCCACCCAGGACCATCGGCGCATGGTGCGCGCGGCGGCGGCCGGATCGGCCGAGTTGACCACGCCGATTTTCTTGTAGATGGCTTTCCGGAAGGCCCGTCCGCGCGGCGCGGGTGTGCCCCGGTTGTCCACCGTCGCCACCACGTAGCCCTGCTGGGTGAGCATGAGGTGCCAGAGATAGTCGTTGCCGCCCCATGCGTCGAGGGCGGTCTGGGCGGCGGGCTCGCCGTAGACCACGTAGAACACCGGGTATCGCCTCGTGGAGTCGAAGCCGGGCGGCTTCATCACCCAGCCGTCGAGCCGAAGCCCGTTTCCCGCGTCCACCTTCACGAACTCGGCGGGCCCGCGCCGGAGCCGGGCGACCGCGTCGCGAAGCCGCTGGTTGCGCACCAGCGTGCGTACCACCCGGTGCTTCGGCAGGCTGACGACCTCGACCACGGGCGGCTTCCCGAGCGAGGAGTATTGGTGAAGCGCCCACCGCCCATCGGTCGAGAGCTGGTACAGGTGGTAGCCGGGTTGGTTCGCCGGCGTGACACGCTGCGGTTTGCCTTTCCCGTCGATGCGGCTGCGATACAGGTAGAGCTGTGTGGCGTTTTCGGGCGACGCCGTGTAGTAGACCCAGCCGGCCGCCGAGTCCACGCCCGCGACGAACGGCTGCCCGAAGGCGCTCGCGGGGTTGTGCAGATCGAAGGCGCCACGCGTCACCAGCCGCGTCCTCGATCCGTCGCGCGACACCACGTACAGGTGCCGCCAGCCGTCGCGCTCGCTGATCCAGGTGAAGCTCCTGCCGCCCTCGATCCAGCGGAGATCGTCCACCACGTCCACCCAGGCGCTGTCGCGCTCGGTGAGCACGGTCCGGACGCGGCCGGTGCTCGCGTCGCCCAACATCACCTGAAGGGTGTTCTGCGCGCGGTTCAGGTGCTCGAGGACGACCTCGTCCGGGCTGGCCGCCCACTCCAGTCGGGCGATGTAGTTGTTGCGCGGATCGCCGGGGACGTCGAGCCACACCGGGCGACCGCCGTCGGCGCTGACCACGCCGACCCGGCCGGCGGAGTTGGTGGTGCCGGCCTTGGGATACTGCACCGGGATGACGAACGAGTAGAGCGAGTCGGTGTCGTTGATCAGGTCGAAGTCGCGGACCCCGGAGGCGTCGAGCTGCCAGAAGGCGATCCGCCGGCCGTCGGGGCTCCAGCGGAACCCGTCACGCAGGTTGAGCTCCTCCTCGTAGACCCAGTCGAAGGTGCCGTTGATGATGGTGCGGGAACCGTCGTGGGTGAGCTGGGTGATGCGGCCGTCCGCGAGATCCTCGACGTAGAGGTTGTGCTCCCGCACGTAGGCCACTCGCCGGCCATCGGGCGAGAACTTGGCGAACATGAGGGTGGACGGCGCGGCGCCCGGACCGCCGAGCTTACGCAACCGCCAGGTCGAGAGATCGAGCGCCCAGAAATCGCCGCGGGTGTTCTGCCGCCAGACCTTGCGCGAGTTGGTGAACAGCAGGAGGCGCCGCGTGTCGGGAGCAACCGTGTAGTCCTCGATCCCGAGCGGGATCGAGTCGCCCGGTGGGACCAGGCGCGCGGCAGGGACCCAGACCTCGCGCCGGCCGGTCGCGGCGTCGTACCGGACCAGCGCGCGGGCCGCCGGCGCGGCGCTGTCCGACTCGAGCCGGGTATACGCCGCCTGGCCGTCAAGCCAGCGCACGGCCCCGATGCGCTCCGGCGCGAACTCGTCGGAGTTGAATACGCGATCGAGCGTGACGAGCGAGGAGTCCGGCCCTTGGGCGGGGAGCGCGCTCGGAAGCGTCACGCCGAGGACGATGCCCCCGACGAGCGAGCGCAGGCCGGGCATCACTGTCTCGCCCGACCTATTAGGCCCAGCGGCACGCCCCGCGCTCCCGGCCATGTCCGCGGCTGGCCCCCGGCCTCACGCACCAGGAGCTGCCCCGAGATCCCGCCGTCGAGCAGGAGCGCCTGGCGGCAGCCGAGCGCGCCCATCACTGCCGCCATCTCGGGCGACGTCAGCCCGAACGGCACCCGGCCGAGCGAGGGGCCGAGCAGGTCGAACCGCGTGAGGGCGATGACGACGCGCCCATCAGCGAGCGTCCCGAGGGCGAGCCGCGCGTCCCGGTGCACGAGATCGACACCCCTGCCAGGTTGCAGGAGCGCTTCCGGAACCACGCCGTCCCGCAGAAGCATCGGGTAGCTCTGGAACGCCTCGCGCGCGGTTCCGCTTGCCCGCTCGGCCGCCACGCGATCCGGTGCCACTACGCGCAGGGCCCCCGAATCGTCGAGCACCACCGCCCCGGCCAGGGGCGCGTATTGCGGCGCGAGCATCTCGTGGCCGCCGGTCACGACCCAGCCCCAGGGGAGCGACCCGCGGAACTGCCCCGCGTCGAGCGCCAGTGCCGCGTCGCGGCTGGCCTCGGCTACCGTCCAGCGGCCGCCCCGGGTGAACGCCGGCACCAGCGACAACTCGAGTCGGCGCGGGTTCAGCCGGACGACGACCACCCGCGTGCGCCAGGCCTCGCTTGCCCCGCGGAGTTGCAGCTCGCCCCACTCCATGCCGCCGGCTCCCGGGTGCCAGGCGACGCGGCCCGCGAGCGGCGCCGCGTCCGACCACCGGGCCGGCGCATGGTCGGCTCGCCACCAGGTGAGCCACCCGGGGCCGTCCCGAACCGCCAGCGCGTCCGCCGGGCGGCCGGAGGCCGCGCCGGACGCCACCGCACCGATGGCGCTGCCGGCGAGCGCCGCGGCCGCGCTACTCGTGGCGATCGCTCGGAGGATGGGACTCACCCCCGCTACCGCCCGCCGCAACCGGCCATCTGGAGCTGCTGCAGCGTGTCGGCGATGGCCATCAGCCGTTCCGTATCGCCGGCCGCCTGCGCCGCCTCGGCACGCTTCCCCAGCGCTTCGAGCTCCGCCTGATGGGACTGGAGGTTTCGGGTCATGCAGGCGCTGACGCCCGACTGGGGGGTCGGGCTCGGCGCGGCGGCCGGCGCCGCGGGTGCCGGCGCGGGCTTCTGAGCGCGAGCCGAGGGCTCGTCCTGAATGCCGAGCAGCGGCTTGAGCTCGGCTGCCCTGGCGGCTACCGCCGACTTCTCCGCCGGTGAGGCACCCCCCGGAGGCGTCGCGCCCCGGAGGATCGCGTCAGCCCGTTCCTTGACCGCCGCCAGCTCGTCCCGGCTGAGCCCCGAGCCCTTGATCTCCTGCTGCTCCGCCCGGGCGTCGATGTCGCGCTGGGCTTCGTAGTAGTCCTTGGGCTGCTCGGGCCGCTTCACGATGCAGCTCGGATCCTGCATGGCCATCGCCGAGTCCTGGTAGATCTCCACCAGCTTGGGATCGGGCTTGGACTGCGCGGCCACCATCTTGTCCACCAGCGCGCTGTACTTGTCCATCACCTTCTGGTTCCCCGCCATCCGCTGGGCAAAGGTCTGCTGCGCGGCCTGGCATTTGGCCTCCGCCTCCTTGTACGCCGCCGAACCCTGCGTGTAGCGGCCGTAGGGCGTGTCTTCCCTGGCAGCGGCGGCGCGCTCGGCCTGACCCGCCTTGAGGCCGGCGAGCAGTTGATCGACCACGTCCTGGGTCAGGACGATCATGCCGCCGGCGCCGCCTGGCGTCGCGGCGTTCCCCGTCTCCGTCGGCCTGGCGGCTGCGTCGCCCGTGGCGGCGTCGGCAGCCTTCGACGCCCCCTCCTGGCCCGCCGCGCTCTTCAGCCGCTTCTTCAGCCCGCCGAACTGCGCCCAGGCCGGCGTGGTGACACCCAGCGCGAGGATCGCCACCGCGCCCACTCGCGCCGTGATGGCGATTCGCCTGCACGGACTCCGCATGCTCTCTCCTTGATGACGTGGAGCGGTCGATCGAGCGTGATTGGGAAATCGGAGCCGAAATCTGGGCGGGGACCGGCGGGAGCGCCAGCGCCGCACGGGGGTGATAATATTCACCCGTTCGAGCATCGTTCATGACTCGGCCAGGCACCTTCAGACCACGTCGCAGAGGCGAACACCACATGCGGTCGATCACGGCGGCCCTGGCGGCCGCGTTGAGCTTGGGCGCGTGCGGCGGCGCGTCCAACGCGGCCATGCAAACCTCCCCGCACCCGGCCACCATCGCCCGGCCCGAACCGTCGGCCGTGGCCCGGGCCCGGGCGGACAGCGTCCGTCGTCCCTATACCGCGGCGGACATTCACTTCATGACCGCGATGATCGGGCACCACGCGCAGGCCATCCTGATGGCGGGCTGGGCGCCGAGCCACGGGGCCAGCCCGTCCGTCCGCACCCTGGCCTCGCGGATCGTGAACGCCCAAGAGGACGAGATCGGGACGATGCAGCGCTGGCTGCGTGATCGGCTGCAGCCGGTGCCACAGGGCACCGAGCACACGATGCTGATGCCCGGGATGCTCACGGCAGCCCAGCTCGGGGAGCTCGACCGCGCGCAGGGCGAGGAGTTCGACATCCTCTTTCTGCGGTTCATGATCCAGCACCACCGGGGTGCCGTCTCCATGGTGCGGGACCTGTTCGGGTCGAGGGGCGCCGCCCAGGACGAGATAGTCTTCAAGTTTGCCAATGACGTCAACGTGGATCAAACCACCGAGATCGCCCGTATGGAGCATATGCTCGCCAGCCTGACCTTCGAATGACCCTTCCCCTGCTCTCCAAGGAACCCGTCATGGCACCCGTTCCACTCCGGCATTTCCCGCTCGCCCTCGCACTGCTGGCTTCGGCGGCATGCGCCCATTCGACGTCCTCGTCGCCAGCGGACGCCCCCGCGCCGGCGGCGGACATGTCGGCCACCGCCCCGAGTCCGGACCCGCGCGTCGGGCTTCGCGCCGGCCTGACGGATGCCGGTGAAGCCGCGTGGAACCTGCGCGTCCTCTCGCAGACGCCGCCGTCGGAGCAGTTCGCCGGCATCACCAACTCCGACCTGAGCTTTACGGGCAAGTACGCCATTCAGGGCAGCTACAACGGCTTCCAGGTGTGGGACATCTCGGACCCGAAAGCGCCCGCGCTGGCCACCGCCTACGTCTGTCCGGCCTCGCAGAGCGACGTCTCGGTCTACCGGAATCTCCTGTTCGTCTCCGGCGAGGGGCTTTCGGGGCGGCTCGACTGCGGCACCCAGGGCGTCGAGGACACGGTCAGCTCGGCTCGGTTGCGCGGCCTCCGGATCTTCGACATCAGCGACATCCGCCACCCGAAGAACGTCGGCAACGTGCAGACCTGCCGCGGCTCGCACACCCACACCGTGCTGGTGGATCCGAAGGACACGGAGAACGTCTACGTCTACATCTCCGGCTCGTCCCGGGTGCGCTCGCCCAGCGAGCTGCCCGGCTGCGTGGCCGCGGCCCCATCGGAGGACCCGAACTCGGCGCTCTTCCGGATCGAGGTCATCAAGGTGCCGCTGGCCCATCCCGAGCAGGCGGCGATCGTGAGCTCTCCCCGGATTTTCCAGGGATTGGTGGCCCCGCCCGAGCACGGGGAGATGCCGGCGGACATCGCGGCGGCCAAGCGGGCTGCGGACTCCGCTCGCGCCGCGGGTGGGTTCACCGCGACGGTTCACGGCGAGGAGCACGTCCTGCACCCCCAGTTTACCTCGATGCTGCTCGACAGCATCGTCGCGGCGCGCCACGGCACGGGCGCGCCGACCGCGGCGGACAGCGCTGCCCTGCGCCAGGGCTTGCCCGGCATCATCGCCGCCATGATGGGGGAGCCGTCGGGCACCGACGGCGGCCCCGCGCCCGGGCCCACCCAGTGCCACGATATTACCGTCTACCCCGCGATCGGCCTGGCCGGCGGCGCGTGCGAGGGCTACGGCCTGCTGCTCGACATCAGCGACCCGGCGCATCCGACCCGCATCGGCGCCGTCTCCGACTCCAACTTCTCCTACTGGCACTCGGCGACGTTCAACAATGATGGCACCAAGATCCTCTTCTCGGACGAGTGGGGCGGCGGAGGCCAGCCGAAGTGCCGCGCCACGGACAAGCGCGAGTGGGGCGCGGACGCCATCTTCACGCTCACCGACCGGAAGATGCAGTTCCAGAGCTATTACAAGCTGCCGGCGCCCCAGACCCCGCAGGAGAACTGCGTGGCCCACAACGGGTCGCTGATCCCGATCCCCGGACGGGACGTGATGGTCCAGGCGTGGTATCAGGGCGGCATCTCGGTCTTCGACTGGACCGATGCGGCGCACCCGAAGGAGATCGCCTTCTTCGATCGCGGCCCGGTCGACTCGACCCGGATGGAGAGCGGCGGATCATGGTCGGTCTATTGGTACAACGGCGTCATGGTCAGCTCCGAGATCGCGCGGGGTCTCGACATCTTCGAGCTGACGCCGAGCGCGCTCGTCTCTCAGAACGAGATCGACGCCGCCCGGTCGGTGCACCTCGACTACCTGAACACCCAGGGCCAGCCGAAATTCGTCTGGCCGGCGAGCTTCGCGCTGGCCCGGGCATATGTGGACCAGCTCGAGCGCTCGAAGGGGCTCGAGTCAGGCAAAATCTCCGATGTCCGGGAGCGGCTGACCAACGCGGAGCAGGCATCGGGGACGGAACGCCAGGAGGCGCTGACGAAGCTCGCCGCGCGGCTGGACGGCGACGCACAGGGCTCGGCCGACGCGGCCAAGGTGCGGACGCTGGCAGGCGCGGTGAAGGAGCTGGCCGCCGCCCCCTGACCAGGCCGTGCGGACAGCAGAGGCGTCGTCACGGTGTTAGGATCCTCCCGGGTGCCGATGCAGGGGTGAATCGCGGGGTGGCTCGCTTCCCGCAGCGCCCGCGCAACGGCACCCGGTGCGTGCGCTATAAGTGATGCAGACTCAACGCTATATGTCGGCTCGTCCCGCGGCGCCGCGGGCCCGGAAGGTGCATGTGACGCTCCGCCACGAGCCCGCGAACCCGTGAGACCATGACCCGAGCCCGGCAGTTCACCCATTCAGCTCTCGCCACTATCCTCGCCGCCGTTTCGCTTCACTGCGGCGGCGACACCACCCAGCCGACCACCGCGGCCGCCATCGAGATAGTCGCGGGCGACGGGCAGAGCGGCACCGTGGGCGCCGCGCTCCCCAGCCCCCTGGTGGTGCTGGTCACCGATGCCGACGGCAATCCGGTCCAGGGCGTGACCGTGCATTGGGATGCGGCTGGGGCCGGAAGCGTCTCTGCGACCACCGTTCAGTCCGGCTCCGATGGTCGGGCCGCGGTCCAGCGGGTGCTCGGCCCCACCCCGGGCGAGCAGACGACGACCGCCTCCGTAAGCGGGCTGCAGGGCTCGCCGATCACCTTCACGGCGACGGCGACCGAGGGAACCGGCGGTGCCGGCATCGCGATCGCCACCAATCCCCCCACCTCGGCGCTGACCGGCGAGGTGTTCGATCCCAGCGTCCAGCCCGTGCTTCAGGTGACGGACGCCAACAACGCCCCGGCGAGCGGCGTCCAGGTGACGGCGGCGCTGGCCTCGGGGAGCGGCACGCTCGAGGGGAGCACCACCGCCACCACGGATGCGGGCGGGGTCGCGCGGTTCGGCGATCTTGGCATCCGCGGCACGGGATCTTTTACCCTCGCCTTCACGGCCGGCGCGAGCAGCGTGACCTCCGCGCCCGTCGAAGTGCAGCCGCTCCCCGCCGAGGCGACCACCGGGAAATGGGGCCCGGTCATCGACTGGCCCATGGTGCCGCTGCACATGCATCTGCTGCCCACGGGCAAGATCCTGGCATGGGGCAAGTACGACTCGGGCGTGAACGGCACCATGGGTGGCCGGCCGCGGCTGTGGGACCCGGCCGCCGGGCCGCCCACCACCGCGCGGATGATCGAGGTGGACACCATGCTCTTCTGCGCCGGCCATGCGTTCATGGCGGACGGAAAGCTCATGACGTCCGGCGGCCACAAGGCAGACGACAAGGGCATCGACGTCACCGAGATCTTCGACCCGGCGAGCGAGAGCTTCCAGCCGGGACTTCCGAAGATGGCTTTCGGGCGCTGGTACCCGACCGTCACCGAGCTGCCGGACGGCCGGATGCTCACGATGGCCGGGCGGGACTCGGCGGGTCAGGTGGTGGAGATCCCGGAGATCTGGGAGAACAACCAGTGGGTCCAGCTCCCGGGCGGCAACGGGCTGGAGATCCCGTACTACCCGCGCAACTTCGTGGACCCGAAGAACGGGCTGGTCTTCATGGCCGGCGAGCGGATCCAGTCGCGCTGGTTCGACGTGGACGGATCGTCGGCGGGGGGGCGCGGGCGGTGGATCAGCGGCCCGATGCACATCTATCTGAAGAACCGGGACTACGGCACAGCCGTCATGTACGAGGCGGGCAAGATCCTCTACACCGGTGGCGGCGGTGATACCGGCTGGCCCACGCCGGATCCCAAGGCCAACGTGCCGACGGCCATCGCCGAGAAGATCGATCTGAACGCGGCGTCACCGGCATGGACCAGCGCCGGCACGATGGCGTTCCCCCGGCGGCACCTCAATTCCACCGTCCTGCCGGACGGCCAGGTGCTGATCACCGGCGGCACCACCGGCGGCGGCTTCGTGGACATCAACGTGGGCGACGCTGCCCGCAACGCGGAGCTCTGGAACCCGGCCACCAACCAGTGGACCACGCTCGCGGCCAACAGCAAGATGCGGGTCTATCACTCGGTCTCGCTGCTCCTGCCGGACGGCACCGTGCTCCACGGCGCGAGCGGCAACGCGATGGCCGGCATCCAGGTGGTGCCCGACGAGAACAACCACGAGATCTTTTCGCCGCCCTACCTGTTCAAGGGTGCACGGCCCACGATCACGAGCGCGCCCACGGACGTGTCGTACGGCCAGACGTTCTCCGTCGCCACGCCGAACGCCGCGCAGATCACCGGCGTCCGCTGGATCAAGCTGGGCTCGGTGACCCACGCCTTCGACGCGGGCCAGCGCGCGAACACGTTGAGCTTCACGCCGACAGCGACCGGCGTGGACGTGACCGCGCCGGCCAGCCCGAATCTCGCACCGCCCGGCCACTACCAGCTCTTCATTCTGAATCGGAACGGGGTGCCGTCGGCAGGAAAGCTGGTGCACGTGCAGTAGCGGTGGCGGAGGTCGCGAGCGGATGGAAGGCGGGAGAGGCAGCACAACCTGACGGCAAGCGTCATCCCGAGCGCAGCGAGGGATGACAGTGGCGTGATTTTCCCGCGAACGTCACCCGCCGGCACCCGCCCCTACCCCGCCCCGAACGACCCGTCGAGTTCCGCGTGCGACACCGCCCGCCCGAGGTTCGTAAACGTCCCCTTCTCCGCGATCTCCCTTGCCGCCGCAAGGAACCCGGTCCAGGCCGCTCGCGCGAGCGCGCCGCCCACGCTGATCCGGCGGACGCCCGCCCCGGCCAGCTCGGTCACGGTGGCGAAGTCGCTCCCGACCAGCACGTTGACCGGCCTGGGGGCCACCGCCCGCACGACCGCCGCGATATCGGCCATGCTGCGGATGCCCGGCGCGTAGAGACACTCAGCGCCTGCTTCGGCGTAGGCCGTGAGCCGGCGGATGGTTTCGGGCAGGTCGGGCCGGCCGGCGATGAACCCCTCGGACCGGCCGGTGAGCAGCACCCCCGTGCCGCTCTCGTCGATGGCACGGCGGGCGGCACGAATCCGCTCGACCGCCAGGTTGAAGTCGAACAGCGGACGCGATGGATTGCCGGTGGAATCCTCGATGGAGAGGCCGGCGACCCCCGTGCGCGCCGCCGCGGCAACGTTGGAGCCGACCTCGGCGGGCTCGATCGCGAACCCGCCCTCGAAATCGGCGTTGACCGGCACCTCGACGCTCTCGGCGATGGCCCGCAGATGGACCAGCACTGTCTCCAGCGGGATGCTGTTGTCCCGCCGGCCCAGGGACCAGGCAAAACCGGAGCTGGTCGTCGCGAGCGCCGGAAAGCCGAGCCGGGCGAGCGTGCGGGCGCTGCCCGGGTCCCAGGGATTGGGAATCACGAAGCAGCCGGACTGGTGAAGCCGGCGGAACTCACGGCATCGGTCGGTAATATCGGTCATCCCGGCATCCTAGCCCCTGACCCGCACTCCCGCCAGCCGCCGGACGATGGCCTCGCGCACCTCCCGGGGCTCCAGCACCTCGGCGTCCGGCCCGTATTGCAGGACATGCCGCACCGCCCAGTCCTCGTCCGCCAGCGGATGCTCAAGCACCAGTGAGCCGTCGGGCTCCACCGCTTTGCCCTCGCGCTCGGCGATCCAGCGCGCGATGGCGGGTGAGTAGCGCACCCGCAGTGTCTCCGCGTCCGTCGACTGGAACGCCTTCCCGTCCCGCACCACCGCGTCGAGCGAGAAATCCCTGGGCGCCGGGTAGCGCTCCTCCAGCACCTCCACGCCCTCGACCCGATCGAGCCGGAAGATCCGCAGGCTTTCCTCACCGCAGTTCGCCACCACGTACCACATCCCCCGCGTGAACACGATGCCGTAGGGACAGAGCAGCCGGCTGGCGGCTTCCTCGGCATCCGGTTTCCGATAGGTGAGCCGGACCCTGCGCCGGTCGCGATGCGCGGCCCGGAGGCGGCGGAGATGCTCCGGATCGCCGGCCGGGCCGAGGGAGGCGAAGCGATCGTCGTCCCCCGAGGAACCCGCGGCGGAGATGGCGCGGCGGAGGCGGTCACGGGCCCGGTCGATCGCGCGATGCTCCTCGGCGGGGCGCGAGCCCCTCAGCATCGCGAGGCCCAGCTCCAGCGCGCAGAGCTCCGGGCGGTTGAGCCGCATGGGACGCAGGAAGTGCGACGGGTTGATGGCCACGGTCTCGGGATCGAGAAAGATCTGGAGACCTTCCACGAACCCGCCCGGCACCTCGAGCCGCTCGGTGATCGTCCGCAGGTCCCTGAGCAGCACGGCACGGTCGACGCCCGCCCGCTCGACCACCTCGGCGATCGGGTGCGGCTCGCCATCGCCGAGCTGCGGGATGACCTGGAGAATGCGGCGGAGCTGCGCGGTGGCGGTGTCGCTCACGAGGCCGGCTGCCGGTAGAGCGCGAGGGTGCGCCGAACCAGCTCGGCGTATTCGGCCACCAGGTCCGCGGGCGCGAGCGGCACGACGTCGCCCGCGAACGAGAGCAGCCACCGGGCGAACGCGTCGCGCCGGCGGACCAGGAAACGCCGCCGGTCCGGCTGATCGGGGACGGGATCGCCGAGGCGCGCCGCGGCCAGCGCCGCCCCATCGGCGCGACGGATCTCGACGACGGCGTCGACCGCGTCCCCGTCGCCCAGCTCCCATGCCTGTCTCGAACGGGCGTGCTCCTGGAGCCGGAAGCCGGCGGGAATCTCGTAGTCCCGGGTGCCGGGCCTGCTCGCGTTCTCCTCCGGTCCGCTGATCCGGCTGAGCCGGTAGTTCTTGACGATCGCTTCGCCCTCGGCACGCGCGGCGAGATACCAGTGCTGATTCAGGAAGAAGAGGCCGTACGGCTCGACCTCCCGCCGGCCGGTGGCATCGTCACCCATCGCGTGATACTCGAACTGCACCCGCTTCCGGTGCTCCAGCGCGGAGCCGAGGACCTCGAAGACCCGCGGGTCGGCAACGGGCGGGGGGGGCGCTATCCGGGCATCGCCGGGCCGCGCGGCATCGAGCGGCAGGTCCACGGCGAGCTTCCGGAGCGCCGACTCGGCGTGCTCGGCCAGGAGCGGGTCACCCAACTCGCGAACGCGCGCGCCCGCGTCGGCCACGGCGGCCAGCTCGTCGGGCTCGAAGGTGACCGTCGGGAGCGCGCCGTACCCGTATGTGCCCAGCTTGCGCGGCTTGCTCGGCCGGCCCTCTTCCATGAGCGCGAGATAGGGCAGGTAGAAGTCGCGGGCGAGCAGCCGGTAACCGACGGCATCGTCCTCCGGCATCTCGACCGTCTCGATCCGCACGCCGAACGCGCGCAGCTCGTCCTTGTCGCGCTCGAACATCCGCCGCAGCGCCTCCTTGGCCTGGCCCTTCCCGTAGGCCGGAACCTCGCGGGTGAGGTCGTCGAGCGTGACGGGAAAGCGTCGGGTGAGGAGCGCGGCCAGGAGGTCGATCCAGCGCTGGACCTTGGGCGACTTCATTCGCTGCCAGGCGAGTCGCCGGCCGCGGGGACGCCGCCGCACCACCCCACGCGCTTGTACCCGCACCAGCGGCAGTCCTCGGGATCCCGCGCGAGGCCCGGCCGTCCCACGCCCATGTGCGCCATGATTCGCGGGATTTCCGCTGCCGCCGCGCGCCTCGCCTCGGCGGTGATCGCCTCCGAGATTTGCAGACCGGCCGCCGAAAATTGGAACGCGAACCGTCCGACCGGGATGCCGCCGATCCGTTCGAGCGCGATCACGTAGGTGTCCCGCTGCAGATCGTACTGCCGCGCCTTGCGGTGCGCCTCCTCGGCATCGCCACCGCCGGTCTTTACGTCGAGAACGGCCAGCCGGTCTCCCTCGAGCGCCACGAGATCCACCTTGCCCTCCGCCACCTCATCGGCGCCGAGGATCGCGAGAAAGGGTAGCTCCCGCCGGGCGGTGGGCTGGTCGGCGAGCGCGCGGTACCCGGGATCATGGGCGACGGCCAACACCTCGGCACGCAGCTCGTCGCGGAGCGTACGCCGGGGCGACGCATCGGGCGCGGCATCTTCCGGCTGCCAGCGGCCAATGGCCGCGTCGAGCAGCGCGTCGAGCGCGTCGTCCCGGTCGAGCCGCTCGAGCACCTCGTGCACGATCTGCCCCCTGGCGATCGCGCTGGTGTACTCGGGTCGCGATCGGTCCACCGGCGGCTCGCGGACCCCCGCGACAAAGCGGAACCAGTGTCGCTGCGGGCAGCGGGCATGGAGCATCAGCTCGGTCGCCGAATGGCGCGTCCGGCCGGCCTGGATTACAACCGGGGACAGGAGGTCGGGAAGCGGGCCGGGCTCGAACCGGCCATTCCGCACCGCCGCGCCGGGCGCCGGCCGAGGCTCCGTCTCGCCCACGTCACAGGTTCGCACGCTCGCATCGAACGTTTTGCCGTCCCGTCCGACGTAGGCAACCCGTTCGCCGCCCACCCGCGCGATCCCGCCCAGCTCGCCGAGGATCGCCTCGGCGGGACACAGGCGGGGAGGCTTTCCCTCGCACAACGCCGAAAGAATCAGCCGGTCCTTCGCCCGCGTCGCCGCGACGTACCAGAGCCGCTTCCGCTCGGCGCACTGCTCGGCTTCCTCGTCGTGCTTGAGCGACAGGTAGTGCAGCGGCTGATCCTTCGCCTCGCACTCGGGGTCGCGCAGCACGATCCGGTCACGGCCCACGAGGACGTCGCCCGTCACGCCCTGCGGCTTCCGGAGCAGGTCGCACCAGAACACCACGGACCACTCGAGGCCTTTCGCGCTGTGGATCGAGGTGATGGTGAGGACGTTCTCGCCCTCGCCGTAGAGCCGCGCGTCGCCCTCGCGCACCCCGCGGTCACGCGCCTCGCGCAGCGCACGGAGGAAGTCGCCGACGCTCGCCTCGGGCGAGAGCCGGGCGATGCGGACGAACTTGCGTACGTTGGCGAGCGCCTGCTCGGCCCCCGCGCCGAGCACGTGCAGGTGGGCGAGATAGCCGCTCCGGTCGAGCAGGTGCTCGAGCAGGCGGTCGGCCGGGATCCGGTCGCGGAGGGCGACGTGCTCCTCGAGCAACGCCCGCGCACGGTCGAGCCGCGGCTGCTCCTTCACCTCGACGATGTCGAGATAGTCCCAGTAGGGTTGGTCGGCCTGGCGGGCGATTTCGAGCAGCGTCTCGTCCCGCAGGCCAACGAAGGGGCTTCGGAGAAAGCCGAGCAGCGCGCGGTCGTCGCGCGGGTCGCGCAGGGCCTCGAGCGCGAGGATCAGGTCGAGCACCTCGCGGCGGCCGTAGAAGCCTTCGCCGCGGAGCGCGTACGTCGGAATGCCCGCACGCCGGAGCGCCGCCTCGTAGAGGTCGGCGTCCGTCCAGACCGGCAGGAGCACCGCCATCTCCCGCCAGTCGAGCCCTCGTGCGTTCAGCTCACGGGCCCGGCGCGCGGTGGCGGCGGCCTCCGCCGCGCGGAGCTCGAGCGCATTCGGCTTCTCGCCGTCCGCGGCGGTGACGAAGAGCAATTCCACCGGCGCCTCGTCCGTCGCCGGCGCCGCCGCGGCGCGTGCGGCCCGGACCGCCTGATACGCGACCTCGAACTGCTGCGGCGCCTTGCCGTCGATCGGCGCGTCGAGAACCTTCCCCACCGTCGCGTCCACGAACGCCAGCACGGGTTCCACGCTCCGGAAGTTGTCCGCCAGCGCCACCACCGCGCCGAGTCCACGGCCGGCGAAGTCGTCTTCCACCTGGCGCCACACCGTCACGTCGGCCCGCCGAAACCGGAAGATGCTCTGCTTCGGATCGCCCACGAGCATGAGCCGCGTGGTGTCGGCGCGACCGGAGGCCGGCTCACCGAGCAGGTAGGCGATCTCCCGCTGCGCGGGGTCCACATCCTGAAACTCATCCACGATGAGAGTGCGGAGCCGCCGCTGGAGCGTCCGACGGACGAGCGGATCGCGCGCGAGCAGGTCACGGGTCCAGACGATCATCCGATCGAAATCCACGGCGCCGGCCTCCCGCAGGCGGCGGGTGAGCTCCGTGCGCGCGAGCTGCGCCAGGTCCACCACCGAGCGCTCGAGCGCGCCGAGTCCGTCCCGCTCGGCGGCGATGCGGTCGAGCCGCGCGCTCTCTTCCACCAGGCCCGACACCCAGCCCTCGACCTTGCCCACCGGCCACGCGGCGAAGAGCCCATCGAGTCCCTCGACCGACCGCTCCTCCAGCGCCGCCAGCACCACGTCGTGCACCGACTCGGCCACGAGTGCCGTGCCGTCGGTCTCCTCCAGCACGCGCACCGACGGGCTCCAGCCGCCTCTGAGCGCGAACTCGCGCAGGATATCGCCGCAGAAGCCGTGGATCGTGCCGATCCTCGCCGAGTCCACTTCATAGGCCGCATCGCGCCGGCCGGCGGCGCGGAGCTCCTTCCGCAGCTTGCGCTTGAGGTCGGCGGCGGCGGCGTTGGTGTAGGTGATCGCGCCGATGTCACGCAGCGCGAGCGGGGCGGTGCAGGTCTCGCCCCGGATCTCGGCGCCGAGCAGGAAGAGGATGCGGCCGACGACGGTGCTCGTCTTGCCGGTACC
Source organism: Gemmatimonadales bacterium (assembly GCA_025927545.1). Taxonomy (GTDB): domain Bacteria; phylum Gemmatimonadota; class Gemmatimonadetes; order Gemmatimonadales; family GWC2-71-9; genus CAVVWJ01. The sequence goes on along the minus strand of JAICLE010000003.1, from coordinate 40,930 downwards.
GGCGCCGGCCGACACCAGCAGGTGCCGGTCCGTCGTGCGGATCGCCTCCCACTGGGAGTCGGTCGGCCGCTTCATTTCCAGCCGTTCCGGCGGGGACCGCCGGCCGTCCGGCAGATCTCGATCGCATGGCAGAACTCGGGGCAGCCACAGGAGTCCGGCGGCGACGCCGGAAACTCGCCGCGCCGGGCCCGGAGCACGTGGTGGGCGACCTGGTCGAGCGCCGCCTCCATCAGCTCGGCGGCGGCCTCGTTGTGTACCGCGCCGCCGGTACGTTGGTCGAACTGATACAGCTCGAGCGCGTGCACCGATTCCGGCTTCCTGAGGGCGCGGTACTCGACGCGGGCGGTCTCGCTTCCGGGCCGCACCAGGGAAAGTGCGTAGGCGTAGAGTGGCACCTGAAGCACCACGCCGTCACCCCAGGCCTCCTTCGCGCCGGCACCGGGGACGGCGTACTTCGTTGTCTTGTAGTCCACGGCCGCGATGAACCGTCCGGGGTTGTCGATGCGCTCATCCACGCCGACTTCGACCCGGTCCACCGAGCCGCGGAAGCGGAAGCGCACGCCACCCCGGTCGAGTACGATGTCATGGAACGCGACCTCGTGACCGGTGACGGCGGTCCGCACCATGCGAGGCGCGTTCTTCTTCTTCGGGTTCTCCATGTCTTCGTGTTCCTGCACCTCCCAGTCGAGAAACCGCTCGAGCATGCGCCGCAGCTCCTCCCGCTTGGCGGGGAGCAGCAGGCCGTTGCCGAGCCACCTGTGGCCGCGGGCGTCGGCGAGCGAATCGTCCATCGCCTGGACCATCAACGGCCGCGCCCAGCCCAGATCGATTGCCCGGAGAAAGACCGGGGCGGCCGTCCGCTCCTGCGCGCGGCCGTAGAAGCGCGCGAGTGCGTCGTGCAGCAGCGAGCCCCGGGTGGCGGCGTCCATCTCCTCGTCGGGATCGCCCAGGCGGTCGAGGCCCAGCAGTCGGGCGGAGAGATAGGACCAGGGACACTTGGCGTAGGACTCGAGCTGGGTCGGGCTCCAGAGCCGGTCGTCCCCGAACTCCCGCGCGAGGTGCGCGACGAGCGCCGGGTCCTCGATCAGCCCGTTCCAGGGCGAGGGGTCGCGGCTCCGGCGCCCCCATTCGATTCGCGCGGCGTGGACGGCCTGCTCGCGCAGCTCGGGGGCGGCGTAGAGCCGGATACCCGGGATGGAAACGCACGACGCGGGGATCTCCTCGCCCTCCTCCGCCCCCGTGAGCAGGCAGGTGTCACCCAGCTCTTCGACCAGCGCGGAGCGGACCACCTCGCGGCCGGAGGGATCGAGTCTGGCGTAGGAGACGGTGAGCCGCTTCGCGCCCGCGACCAGCACGCCGAACAGCTCGCGCTCGCGGGCGTCCCAGGTCGCCCGCAGCTCGAGCGGAAGTCCGGCCTCATGCAGCACCTGCCGCTCGCGCTCGTCGAGAATCGGCGAGGTGGACGCCGGCAGCGGGAACCGCCCGGCCTCGAGGCCCACGAGGAACATGTGATCGAACGTGCGGTAGGCCGCGGCCAGACCTTCCAGGACCTGCACCCCGCGCTGCGTCTCGGTCCAGAGGGCGACATCGCCGTCGAGCAGGTCGGAGAACTGGCGGTAGAACTCGGCGACGTCGATCGGCGCGTTGGCGCCGCCCCACTCGTCGAGCGCCGCGCGCCAGCCCCGCACGATGTCCGTGAGCCCCCGCCAGCCGTTCAGGTCCAGCCGGACGATGTCGAACCGGCGGCCGGGGACCTGGTAGATGAGTTCGCGGAGGTGCCACGGGTCGGCGGTGAGAAAATCGTCCAGCCAGCCGAGCCAGTGCCGGAGCGTGTGCGTGCCGTCCAGCGCGGCCGCGCGCTCGGCGAAGCGCTCGAACTGCGCGGCGGCACGCTCGCAGCGCAGCAACGGCGGGAGCGGCTTCCGATGGTCGTCGGGTTCCTCCCCGGCGCGCCTCCGCTCGTCCTCGCGCCGGGCGTCGGTCACCAGCTCCCCGAGCGCCTGGTGCCACGCGCGGAGCCCGCGCACCCGGCGGCGGAAACCGGCGAAGTTGAGAATCCGCGCGTCCAGCTCGGTGGCGGCGCAGGGCTGGTCGGCCAGCTCCACCAGTCCGTGGCGCGACCAGCCGTCGGCCGCGGCGGCCAGGAGGGCGCGGAGCGCGCGCACCACCGGCACCTCGCACAGCGCGATGCGGCGGCGCGCCGTGGCCGGCACGGCGGCCTTGTCGAGGGCGGTGAGCGCCAGGTCCACGTACGGCCGCGCCTGCCGGGTCACCACCGCGATGCGCGCGGGCGGCGTGCCGCCATCCACGAGCGCGCGGACGCGGGTGGCCACGAGCTCCAGCTCGCGCTCGACATCGGGGGCGGAGATCACCTGCACGGTCCCGGCCGGCGTCGCGCTCCCGGCGCCAGGCGAATCCGCGCGCCGGACCTCAACTTCGATACCCTCGCCCAGGTCCAGCTCGCCCCACGAATAGATCACCACCCGGTGGAGCTCCGGCGTCGCTGCGAGCGCCCGCAGCAGCCTCCGCCACCCACCGCGGAGGTCCTGCAATCCGAGCAGCCGGATTTCCCGCCTGCCCCCGAGCCGCCGCAGCAGCCCCTCGGGATCGGCCGCAATGGCGCGCGCGCAATCGAGCCATGCGTCCCGCCCGTCGCGCCGCCCCTTTGCCCCGAGTGCCGCGCCGTATTCCGCGTACGCAATGGCCAGTTCGCTGTCGCGTTGCCGCTCGAACTGGTCGCGCTGGCCGCAGCCCTCGAGCGACGCCCGGAACCCATCCGGCTCGACCCCTTCGGCGATGAGCTCCCCGAACAGCCGGTCCACCGCGCCGATGAAGTCCTCCGCCCGGTGCATCCGTCCGAACACCTCACCGCCCAGCCGGCGGAGCACGCCACCCAGGATCACAGCGCGCTCGAAGTCGTCGCACGGCTTGCGCTCGGTGCCGCCGAGCCAGTCGGGCAGGTCGTGGAAGGTGCAGAGCGGTGGGTCGAACCAGCCGGGCACCCCGCGCGCCGCGGCGAGCGCGATCAGATCGTCCCGCAGCCCGCCCTGGCGCAGCGCGAGAAGATAGGACGGCGAGGGGAACGGCTGATCGCGCGTCCCTGGCTGGGGGGTGAGGAAGCCGTCCGCCGCCATTTCGAGCAGCCGCAGGGGATCGTGGGCGAGGACGAGCTGAATCTGGGCCAGACGAGCCTTCCTGTCGGCGCTGTACCGGAGACGGAATGTTGCGGGAACGCAGGACCGACGGACGCTACCGGAGCCTTACCTTGAACCCGCCATCGCTTTCATCGGGCCCCCAATCGGCAACGAGCGTGGCGAGCTCTCCCTTGAGGAGTGCCGACACCTTGCCGCGGAGCACGGGCCCGTGGGCCGAGTTCCGGCCGCGTCCGGTGATCACGTGCACCACGAGGCCGCGGCCGCGCCGCTGCCAGGTGGCGAGAAAATTCCGGAGCGCCGCGGGCACCTCGCCGGCGCCGAAGCCATGCAGGTCCAGCACCGATGCCACCGGCGCGTCGTGCAGGCTGTCGGCCAGGTGGAACGGGGGGAACCGGCCCTTCGAGCGTCTGGGCACCCTGGTCAGTGGGACTCGGGGAACGTCGCCGGACGGGCCGGCGCCACGGCCAGTTCAGGCAGCATCGACGTCATTTCCACGGCGACGACACCCCGCACCGCCCGGTCGATCGATGGCGGTGCGGGCAGCTCCTCCCCCGCCACCCCCAGCTCCCGGAAGCGCCGGGCGGAGACCAGCACCCGGCTCTCGAGCGAGCCCACGGCCCGGTTATACGTCTCGACCGACCGCTCGAGCGCCCGGCCAAGCCCGTCGAAGTGCTCGGCCATCGTGGCGATCCGCTCGTACAGCTCCCGCCCCAGCTCGCTGATCTCCTGCGCGTTCTGCGCGATCCGCTCCTGGCGCCAGCCGTACGCGATCGCCCGGAGCAGCGAGATCAGGGTGGTCGGACTGGCCGGAATCACCTGCCGGCTTACACCGAACTCGATCAGCGACGGGTCGTGCTGGCATGCGGCGCTGAAGAAGGCCTCACCGGGAAGGAACATGACGACGAAGTCGGGCGCGGGCTGGAACTGGTTCCAGTACGCCTTGCCTCCGAGGTCCACCATGTGCTCCCGCACCTGGCGGGCGTGGTCCCGGAGCAGCGCCTCGCGCGCGTCGTCGTCGCCCTTGCCGTCGATCGCGTCGAGGTACGCGGCGAGCGGGGCCTTCGCGTCCACGACGACGGTCTTGCCGCCCGGGAGCCGGACGATCAGATCGGGCCGGAGCCGGCCGTCCGCCGTCTCGACGCTCGCCTGTTCCTCGAAGTCGCAGTAGTCGAGCATCCCGGCCATCTCGACCACCCGCTTGAGCTGGATCTCGCCCCAGCGCCCGCGCACCTGCGGCGCGCGGAGCGCCTTGACCAGCTTGCCGGTTTCGGCCTGCAGGGCCTCCTGCGTCCGGGCCATCGCCCGCACCTGTTCCACCAGGGCGGCGTAGCTGGCGATCCGCTCCTTCTCGACCTCCCCGAGCTTCCCGTCCACCCGGGCGAGCGCCTCCTGAATCGGCCGGACGAGGTCGCCCACCGCCTTCTGCCGCTGCTCCAGCTCGGACGACGCGGACTGCTGGAACTCGCCCAGGCTGGTCCGGGCAAGATCGAGGAACGACTGGTTGTTCCGCCGGAGGGCCTCCGCGGAGAGCGCGGCGAAGGCATCGCGCAGCTTGGACTCCGCCTGCGCGAGGAGGGCGAGCTTCTCCTCCCCCGCGCGGCGCTCGGCTGCCACCCGCTCCTCGAGCCGTGCGGTGGTGCCGCGGCCGGCGAGCCAGGCGGCGATGCCACCGGCCACGAGGCCGAGCGCAATGCCGAGCAGCAGGCTGGGGACGTCCATGACTCTCCCTGGGCGGATGCCGGGCGGAGTGGCCGCAGAAGCGCGGTGATGATGTGAAGTCGGGTCAGCGGTGGGGATCTGCCGACCCGACCAAGGTAAGGATCGCGACAGGCTGTGACAACCACCCGATGTGATCGCGCGCGACTACCGGGGGAACCCCTCCGCCAGCCCGCCGTCCACGGTCAGGATGTCGCCCGTGGTGAAGCGGAACCGCTCGCTCGCGAGCAGGACCGCCAGATCGGCCACCGCCTCCGCGGGAATGAGGCCCACGCCCATGAGATTCCGTCGGCGGTAGCTCTCGAGCTGCTCCCCCTCCGTCACCCCGCGCCTCGCGGCCCGCTCGCCGACGAAGCGGCGGAACAGCGGCGTGTCCACCTGATCGGCGTTGATGGCGTTCACCCGGATGCCGTCGCCCCCCAGTTCCACGGCAGCCACCCTGAGCGCCTGCAGCAGCGCCGCCTTGCTCCCGCCGTAGGCGACCGCTTCACGCCCCGGCACCAGCGCCGCCTTGGACACGGACGCCACGATCGCCCCGCCGAGTCCCTGGCGACGCATGATCGTGGCCGCCCGTCCGATCGCGCCGACCGCACCCAGGTAGTGCACCTCGAGCTGCCGCTGCAGGTCCTCCCGCCGGATCTCGGTGACCGGCGCGAACCGTGGCGGCAGCCCGGCGGTGTAGAACAGCGAGTCGAGGCCGCCGAACTCGAGCACCGTACGACCGAACAGGTCGTCGAGGCTGGCATCGTCGCGCACGTCCGCCGGCAGGCCGAGCAGCCGGCCGGGGAATCGGGCCGCGAGCTCCGCCGCCACGGCTTCCGCCAGCGCGCCGTCGAGGTCCGCCACGACGACGTGCGCGCCCTCCTCCGCGAACCGGAGTGCGGCCGCCTTCCCGATGCCGCTGCCGCCGCCGATCACCACCACCACATGGCGCGGGAGCTCCTTACCGGCACGGTCTCGCGCACTCTGTTCCTCTACCTTTCGACGCTCCAGCGGCCAGTGCTCGAACTCGAACACGTCCCGCTCGGCGATGAACTCGAAGCGCTCCACCGCTTCCGCGCCGGCGATGGCCTCGAGCGTCGCCCGGTAGCAGAGGTTCGCGGTCACCGCGCTCCGCTTGTCGGTGAATGCCGTGATCAGCCCGAGCCCGGGCGCGAGCACCACCTTGGCCCAGTCGTCGAGCGGGCGCTCGCCGGGCGCGGCGTGGCGCAGGTGGTACTCCTCGTACTCCGCACGCGCGGCGGCGAGTCTGCTGCGCACCTCCGCCGTCAACTGCTCCGCCGGCGCCGCCAGGTCGAGGTCGAGCCACACCGGCAGCCGGCCGGCGCGGAGCAGGTGCTCCGGCGTCGCCATCCCGCGCCGCACCAGCTCCGGTACCCGCTCTCCCCCGAGGGTGGCCAGCACGTCGTCGGCGTCGTCGTAGTGGAGAACCACCCGCTCCGGGCGGCCTGGCGGCCCCTGGCTCAGGCTTCCGCGCACGACCGGCAGCACCAGCTCCGCCAAGCGACGCCGCTGCTCGGTGGCGGGGCCAGGATTGCGAACTGCCCCGAGCAGCAATCGGCCGCGCCCGCAGGCGGCCAGGTACTCGTCGATGCGCGCCACGACCTCCACCAGACGGGCATGCGCCTGCTCCCCATCATCCCCCCAGACCACCAGCCCGTGGTGCGCCAGCGTGAGCCCGATCGCATCGGGCGGGATCCGGTCGACGATCCCGCGTACCGATTTGGCGAGCGGGAAGCCGGGCCGGCTGTACGGGACGTAGACGATCCTGCCGCCGAACAGCTCGCCGATCAGCCGCTCCGCCGTGCCGTCGGGGACGTTGGTCAGGCTCATCGTCGCGACGTCGTGCGTGTGGGCGACGACGCGATGCGGCAGCAGGAAGTGCAGCGGAGTCTCCACGCTGGGCGCGGGGCCCTCCTGCAGCATGCAGCTCGCCATGAAGCGCATCATGTCGGCGTCGCTCATGGCGTCGGCCGCGGCCAGCGGTGCCAGGCGCGCGAGCGACAGGCGGGTAAAGCCCTCGCGCCCGATGGTGCGGAGGTCGGTGCCGCTGCCCTTCACCAGGAGTGCGTCACCCAGCTTGATCGACGTGTTTCCACCACCGGGTTGAACCAGGCGCGTCTCCCGGCCGAGGAGGTGGGACAAGTGGACCAGGCTGTCGAGGGGATCGGTGGAGGCTGGCATGGGAGGAAGATGCCGGAGTCGGGCGCCGGGCGCACGTGGTGGCCACTCGCGCGTGGGCCTTGCCTGCAGCCGGGCTGCTTCTGGCACGCGACCCGAGACAAGCCGTTGCGCCCTCGAGCCCTCGGCGCCATCGTAGGGCAGCCCGCACCGGAGTTTCCTCTCTCTCATGGAGCCGCGGCATGCCCGCCACCCTCCTCGCCACCCGCTGCTCGCTCCTCCTCGTGGCGCTGCCGCCCCTTCTGGCTCCGGCAGGTCTCGCGGGACAGGCATCGTCGAGCGGTCCCGCAGCGACCCCGCCCGTGGCCGCGCGCGTCCCCCACATCGATACGGTAGCCGGCGTTGCGCTGAGCGATCCGTACTTCTGGCTGCGTGACGACCGGCGCGAACGGCCGGAAGTGCTCGACTATCTGCGTCGCGAGAACGCGTATACGGAAGCGGTGACCCGGCGCACGCGGGCGCTGCAGGATACGCTGTTCCACGAGATGGTGGGCCACATCAGGGAGACCGACCTCTCGGTCCCCGAGCTGGTTTATGGGTTCTACTACTACTCCCGGACCGAGAAGGGGAAGCAATACCCGATCTTCTGCCGGAAGCGGGGCAGCATGTCGGCCCCCGAGCAGGTGCTGCTGGATGAGAACGCCGCGGCACGAGGGCACGCGTACTCGCGCATCGGGGCGCGGCAGGTGAGCCCCGACGGAACGCTCCTGGCGTACACCCACGACACCACCGGCTCCGAGTGGTACACCGTGCGGGTCAAGGACCTCCGCACCGGCCGGCTCCTCCCCGATGTCGTGGACAGCGTGAGCTACGGCCTCGAGTGGGCGGCCGACAACCGGACGCTCTTCTTCACCCGCGACACCCCCGCGCACCGGCCCGACCGCATCTACCGTCGCGCCCTCGGCGACTCGGCCGAGACGGTGGTCGTGCGCGAGCCCGACTCGCTCTACTTTCTCGCCCTGGGCAAGTCCAAGGACCGGGCCTATCTCCTGGCGCAGAGCTCCAGCTTCACCACGGGCGAGGTGCGCTATCTGCCCGCCGCCCGGCCGGCGGACGAATGGCGGGTCCTGCTGCCGCGGCGAGAGGGGGTCGAGTACTCGGCCGAGCACCACGGCGGCGATTTCCTCGTGCTCACCAACGACGGCGCGGTGAACTTCAAGCTGATGCGCGTGCCGACCGCCGCTCCCGATTCTGCTCATTGGACCGAGCTCGTCCCGGCCGACGACTCCGCCCTGCTCGAGGGGATGGACGTGTTCGAGCACCACCTCGTGCTCTATCGCCGGGGCGACGCGCGCCAGCAGATCCGCGTGCTCCCGTTCGGCGGCGGCGCACCCTACGACGTGGACTTTCCCGAGGTAGTTCACGCGCTCGAGCCCGGGCGGAATCCGGATTTCCACTCCCGTACGCTGCGATTTACCTACAGCTCACCCCGCACGCCGCCGACCGTGTACGATTACGACCTCACCACCCGCACGCGCACGCTGCGAAAGCGGACGGAGGTCCCCGGCTTCGAGCCGACGCGATACGCGACCGAGCGGCTGTGGGCCCCTGCCCCCGACGGCGTGCGGGTGCCGATCTCGCTCTTCTACCGAACGCCGCTCCGTCGGGGCCGGCCCCGCCCGATGCTGCTCTACGCCTACGGATCGTACGGGGCGAGCACCGACCCGGGCTTCAGCCCGCGCATCCTGCCGCTCGTGGACCGCGGATACATCTTCGCCATCGCGCACATCCGCGGCGGGCAGGAGATGGGGCGTCGCTGGTACGACGACGGCAAGATGCTCCGGAAGAAGAACACCTTCACCGATTTCGTCGCCGCGGCAGAGTGGCTCGAGCAGCAGGGCTACACCGCACCCGACCGGCTCGCCATCCGCGGCGGCAGCGCGGGCGGGCTCCTGATGGGCGCCGTGACCAACATGCGCCCCGATCTGTTCCGCGTGGTGGTGGCGGACGTCCCGTTCGTCGACGTGATCAACACCATGCGCGACCCGACGCTCGAGTTCACCACCCAGGAATGGCAGCAGTGGGGAAACCCCAGCGTGCCCGAGCAGTTCGCCTACATCCGCTCGTATTCGCCCTACGACAACGTGGAGGCGAAAGCCTATCCGGCGATCCTGGCGACCGCCGGGCTCAACGACCCCAGAGTGAACTACTGGGAACCGGCGAAATGGGTGGCCAGGCTCCGCGCCATGAAGACCGACGCCAACCCGCTCCTGTTCAGGATCAACATGGGCGCGGGACACGGCGGGAGGTCGGGCCGCTACGAGGCGCTCCACGACGACGCCTTCCGCTACGCCTTCGTGGTGGACCAGATCCGGAGGGCCGACCCGAGACTCACGGTGCCCCACCCGTAGCCGGCACATGCCACCGTCCTACGAGCCGGCGCTCCGCACCGCCGTCGATGCGGCCGTGCGGGCCGGCGCGCTCCTCCGGAGCGAGTTCCATCGGCCCGGCGGCCCGCGCGGGAGTGGCGGCCACGCGCCCGTGGACGACGAGGCGGAGCTCCTGATCCGGGGCCTGCTCCGTTCGGCATTCCCCGACTGGTCCTATCTGGGCGAGGAGACCGGCAGGGACGGGCCGCCGGAGTCGCCGCACCGCTGGCTGGTGGATCCCAACGACGGCACCGTTTCGTTCATCAAGCGCCGCCGTGGCACCGCGGTGTCGATCGGTCTTGTCCGTGACGGAGTACCGGTGCTTGGCGTGGTCTACGCACCCGTGGCGCCGGACGACGCGGGCGACCTGATCGCCTGGGCGGAGGGGCTGCCGCTCACGCGGAACGGGAGGCCGGTCGCGCGCGCGCCGCTCCCCGAGGCGCTGGGACCGTACGACATCGTCCTGCTGAGCGGTGGCGCCGACCGCAACGCCGACGCCAACGCGCGGTGCCTGGCGCCGGCCCGCTTCCGCGCCATGCCGAGCATCGCCTACCGCCTGGCGCTCGTCGCGGTGGGCGAGGGCGAGGCGACCGCGTCGCTCAGCGGTCCGGTGGCGTGGGACTTCGGCGGGGGCCACGCGCTGCTCCGCGCCGTGGGCGGCGAGCTGATGGACGAGTCGGGCCGGCCGATCACCTACGCCCTCGATGGGCAGGCGACCTCCCGCCGGATCTTCGGCGCGTCGCTCCCGGTGGGGAAGGCCCTCGCGGCGCGCCGCTGGGGCGCGGTCTTCGAGGCCATGCCGCCCGACCCGCTCAGCGCGCGATTTCCGCGGCGGGTCACGCCGGGAGTCCGCGCCACCGACGCCGGCCTGTTGAGCCGGGCACAGGGCTGCATGCTCGGCCAGGTGGCGGGCGATGCGCTCGGCGCGCAGGTCGAGTTCCGCACCGCGGCGTCGATCCGGGCGGAGTTCCCCGATGGCCTGCGGGAGCTCAGGAACGGCGGCTCCTGGAACACGCTCGCGGGCCAGCCGACCGACGACTCGGAGCTCGCGCTCCTCCTCGCGCGCACGCTCGCGCGGGACGGCGGACTCGACTCCGAAGCGGTGCGCGAGGTGTACCGTGCGTGGATGCACTCGGGCCCGTTCGATATCGGCAGGACCACGTCGTCGGGGCTGCTGGGCCGACACGATCTCGACAGCCAGGCGAACGGCAGCCTGATGCGGGTGAGCCCGCTCGGGGTCTGGGGTCGCGCGCTGCCGCCGGACGAGCTGGGCCGGCTCGCGCGCGCGGAGAGCGCCATCACCCACCCTCACGCGGCGTGCAGCGACGCAAGCGCCGCCTTCGCGGTCGCGATCGCTCATGCGGTGCGCACGGGCGAGGGCGCGGCGGCGGCCCATGGCGCTGCGCTCGCGTGGGCCCGGGCGGCCGGGGCGGACGCATCGGTCGTGGGCGCACTGGAGGCCGCGGCCGCCGAGCCGCCGGCGGAGTATGCGCGGCACATGGGCTGGGTGCTGATCGCGCTGCAGAATGCCTTTTACCAGGCGCTGCACGCAGAGACGCTCGAGGGGGGTGTGGTGCAAACCGTCATGGCCGGGGGCGACACGGACACCAACGGCGCGGTGGCCGGTGCTCTGCTCGGCGCCGTACACGGCCGCGCAGCGATCCCGCCGCGCTGGCGCCGGCTGGTCCTGAGCTGCCGCGCGCTGCCGGGCACCGGCCGTCCGCGCCCCCGCTGCCTCTGGCCGGTGGATGTGGAAGAGTTGGCGGAGGCGCTGCTCGGGACGTAGAGCGGCCGTCCCGGCGGGGGATCGCGGTTACTCCTCCCGCCGCACCTGCTCGAGCAGTCCGGCCAGCGTCTCGAGGGCCGGGCGTGACATGTGCTGGAGCTGCCGTGCGTGCATCCGGCGAACCGGCTCGTCGAGTGCCTTGAGGACTTGCAGCCCCTCGCGCGTGATTCGCGCGTTCACGAACCGCCGGTTGTCCGCCCGCCGTTCCCGCTCGATCAGGCCCAGGCCCTCCATCCTGACCAGCAGCCGGGTGACGTCCGGCTCGCGGCTTACCACCATGCGCTCGCCCACCTCGCCCGTCGGGAGCCCCTCGGGCCCGGCACCGCGCAGGATGCGCAGCACGTTGTATTGCGGCTGGGTCAACCCGTGGGGCCGGAGCAGCTCCACCAGATCCTGCACCATCGCGTTTCCCGTCCTGAGCACTTCCAGAAACACCTCCTGCTGGAGGCTTTCGAAGGGCTTTCGCTGCTTGATGATCTGCCGGAGGCGTCGCATGGCGGGCAAGGTACAAGCATATCGCCACTCGACCAAGAGCCCAGATGGGCGGGCGTCTTGACGGGACCTGTGATAACAGATATGCTCAGCGTCGGCGCAAGAACCGAGGAGGGCATGATGCGACCCACGCGTACCCTGATGCTGGCGGCCGCCGCAGCGGTGGCCATCGGCTGCTCCGATAACAGTACGTCCCCCACCGACGGTGGCACCCCCGGCGGCGGTGGTGCCGCTGCCGGTGCCATCACCGTCGGCAACATCTTCTTCCAGAGCGGGCACAACGGCACCCGGAATCCGGCCGTGGACACGGTGGCCGCCGGTACCACGGTCACCTGGACCTGGACCGGCACCGGGAGCACGCCCCACAGCGTGCAATCGCAGGGCTCGCCCGGTTTCACCAGCAGCGCCACCCTCACCGGCGAGGGGCAGACCTACACCCAGATCTTCACCACGCCGGGTACGTACCAGTATGACTGCGCCGTGCACGGCGCCGCCATGAGCGGCACGCTCGTGGTGCAATAGCCTCGAGCACGGTGCGTCTTACCCGCCGGACCGCGAGCCTGGCCCTCCTCCTGGGCGGCCTGGCCGCGTGCGTCAGCGAGCGTCCCGCCACCGGGCCCGAGCCTCCGCCCGGCGGCGGCTCGACCGTCGCCATCCAGAACTTCGCCTACGTTCCGCCGAACCTGAGCGTCGCCAGCGGCGCATCCGTCACCTGGACCAATCAGGATGACGTATCCCATACCGTGTCGGCCGAAGACGGGACGACGTTCGACTCGGGCGCGCTCGCCAAGGGAGGTACCTTCCAGTTCACCGCGGGCGCGCCGGGCACGTACACCTACTTCTGCCGGATTCACCCGTTCATGAAGGCCACGCTCACCGTCACGCCGTAGCCGGGAGACGTCATGCGGAAGTGGGGAGTGCGCCGGCCGTCGCTCGCGGCGCTGCTATTCGTCATCGCTGCGCCGGGTCTCGCCGCGCAGGCGGTGGTCAACCGCACGCCGAACGTCGACGACGGCTGGACCGTGCCCCCCGGCGTCATCCAGTTCAACTTCCTGCACCGTTTCGAGGTGAGCCCGCCACCGCCCCGGAAGGTCACCAGCTTTCCCAACTTCCATCTCGCCACCGGGCTGCCGCTGGCCTTCAACCTCCAGCTCGATTACGCCACCAACTCGAGCGTCTTTACCGGGATCCCCAACGAGTACCAGCTCGCGCTTCGGCGTCCGCTGCTGCGTCAGGCGCGGGGGAACCCGCTCGACGTGACCGTGACCGGCGGGTACAACTTCGCTCCGCAGAGCGTGGACGGCGAAGTGGGCCTCGGTCGCCAGGTCGGCCCCGTACACCTGCTCGGCACGGTGCGCGGGATCTCGTCGGGATACGACGTCCAGCGGTCGATGTGGGGCGCCGGCGGCGGGGCGGTGGTGCGACTGACCAACTGGCTCAGCCTGGCGGGCGATGTCTTCGGCCTGGTCAACGCTCCGGGCTCCTCACCCGCGGCGTGGGGCGCCGGGGTGCAGCTCCGGATCCCCTACAGCCCGCACAGCTTCTCGATCCAGCTCACCAACACGCAGAGCGGCTCGATCGAAGGGGCGTCGCGCGGGGTTCGGGGCGCGCACATGGCGGGGTTCGAGTTCACCATCCCGATCACCCTGTCGCGCTACTTCGGCCGCCGGGGCAAGCCGCCGGCGGCCGCGCCACCCGCGGCTCAGGCGCCGGCGGCGCCCGCTCCCGCGGCCGGCGGCGCGGCCGCGGCTGGGGCCGCGATGGTACGGATCGCGAACCTGTCGTTCACCACGAAGGAGCTCCACGTGCACGTCGGGAGCCGCGTACGGTGGGTCAATCAGGACCAGTTGCAGCACTCCGTGACGGCGGATGACGGGTCGTTCGACTCCGGCCTGATCGAGCCGGGGCAAAGCTACGAGCGGGTGTTCGCGCAGCCGGGCAGCTACGCGTACCACTGCAGCCCGCATCCGTTCATGACCGCGCAGGTCGTCGTCGAGCCATAGTCGCCCGGGCGGTCACGGGGTCCCGTGCAGGATCGTCCCGGCTGTCCCGACCGCGTACACGTCGCCCGGCGAGCTCCCCCACACACCCAGCAGCCCGCCTCGCGTGGGCGTCGCGAGCGTCCAGGCGGTGCCGTCGTAATGGAGCACGACGCCGTCCTCGCCCACCGCGAACACGTCCGTGGCCGACGAGCCCCAGATCTCGTTCAGGACCGACGCGCTCGGTAGCGGCATGGAGGTCCAGGTGGCGCCGTCGTAGTGCCACACCGACCCTGCGACCGTGAACTCGCCGCTATCCGACTCGTCCACCTGGAACCCGGCCACGAAGACGTCCGTGGCCGAGCTCGCCCACACCCCGTTCGGCACCAGCCCCTCGTGCTGCAGCACCGGCCGCCACGCGGCGCCGTCGTAGCGCAGCACCACGCCGTCCGACGGGTCCACCGTCTCGTCGCGACCTACCGCCCATACATCGGTGGCGGAGCTTCCCCAGACGTCGCTCAGGCTCGGCAGCACATCGCCGGTGACGGGCATCCGCTGCCAGCTCGACCCATCGAAGTGGAAGATCAGCGACAGGTCGAACCCGCCGGAGACGGCCCCGCCCACGGCGAAGACATCGGAAGCGGAGCTGCCCCAGACCGACTGGAGCGCGAACGCCTCGGAGCCGTCGATCGAGGCGAAGCCCGGAATCTCGACCCAGCTCGTGCCGTCGAAGTGCAGCACCCTCGCGATCGGCCGGAAGGAATCGAACCCCACCGCATACACGTCGGACGGCGAGCTTCCCCACACCGACTGCAGCTCCAGGTCGGCCTGGTCGAGCTGCCGCACCCAGCCGGTCCCGTCGAAATGCAGGATCACCGAGGCGAGCCGGCGCGGCGTGTCGAGCTCGCCGAGCGCGAAGACGTCGGTGGACGAGGCCCCCCAGACGTCCACCAGGTCGGCCGTGGTCCCGCTCGTCACCGGCGTCCATTGCTCCACGCTGCCCGTACAGGCGACGGCGAACGTCACCACTGCGACGTCGCCGGCGGATACGGGAATGGTCCGCGGATTGTCGCCAGCCACGCTGCAGTGCGCATCCACGTCCGACAGCACCACGGTGTGGTTTCCCGCGGCGAGCCCGCCCACGGTGACGGAAGCGTTGTCGCCGATCGGCTGGGCCGCCCCCTGGTCCACCGCGACGGCGTAGCCGTTCGGGTCCAAAATGTCCCCTGCCGTCGTTGTGACGATCGTGATTCCGCCCGCCGTGGTGCTGCACACGACGGTAAACGTGACCGCCACACTCCCGCCCGCCGGGACCTGCACCGACTGCACGGCCTCCTGCTGCAAGGCGCAGTTGGCGGCGAGGCCGGCGAGCTCGACGGTGTGGTTCCCTTCCTGGACCGTCAGCGTGCGGGTGGCGTTGTCGTCGATGGCGACTCCCTGCAGGCCATCGAGACTGAGCGTATAGCCGTCGGGGTCCTGCTGGTCACCGGTGGTCGCGACCGTGACCGCGATATCGCCGGTGCTGGGCGCGGTGAGGTCCTCGCCGCCGCACCCCTGCCAGAGCAGTGCGAAGGCGCCGAAGAGGACGGCGCGGGCGATGATGGGTGCAGCGGGCGTGGGACAGAACTGCATGGCTGGCCCATCCGAGGCAGGGAGGGTTCGCGGCAGCGGCTCGCGCCGACTCGACCTGCAGAATTTACGAGGGTGCCGGCCCCTCCGACGTGTCCTGGGTTACTATCCCCGGCTCGTCCGGCCGGGAATCGCCGGCCGGGGGAGCGGAGCGCTCGAGCTTCCGCTGGCGCTTCTCCTCGCGCTTATGCTGCTTCGTGAGCTCCTTCTGACGCTTTTCGTATCCATAGTTGCGCTTGGGCAAGGCGGGGCGCTCCGGGGGGAGGGACGATTCGGCGGGCGGGATGCCGGCCGGGGGCTCGGGAGATGCCGCAACCTAGCCGGACCGCCGCGGCATTGTGCAGGTCAGCGTGCCCGGGCCATCCGGACCAGCCCCTGGGTCTTGAGCCACGCGGTCAGCTCGCGCTCGATCTCCTCGTCGCCCTGGCCCGCCACCTGGGGCATCACCGGCCAACGCTTGCCCGGGCCCATGAGGTACCACATCGCCGGCACCTCGGGATCGCCCCGGCGCTCGTTGGCGGGCTGGCGGTCATAGGAGACGAAATGAAAGGTGCGGCCACCCCAGGTAACGCGACACTGCTCGACTTTATAGCTGCTCACTGAAACTCCCGGCTCGAGACGGGCGACGGTTCGTGGCGAAGGCCGCCTGCTGAAATCTAAGCCCAGTCGCCCTTTAAGACGAACGAGCCCCCGGGCACACGCCCGGGGGCTCGCGAATCACGGAGGCCTGGTCGCGTCAGGTCACGACACAGGAGGCCGCATTCCGGCGCCGGGCCACCGTCGCCACCGAATCCAGGGCCTCGCGAATTCCGCTCTGCCCCAGGTAGCCGGCGTCGTAGCTCCAGCCCACGAGGGCACAGGCCGACGGCTCCTGGGCCAGGATGGTGCCGAACTGCTTGATCTGGCTCGCCGTCATCGCTCCCGAGCTGGCTCCCTCGAGCAGATTGAGGCCGACGACCAGCCCCAGCCCCTCGAGCTTGGCCCGGGCGGCCTCGTTGGCCACGTAGGTGCGCAAGTCACCCTGCCGGGTGGTGTACTGGGCCCACCCAGCGTCAAGGTAGGTCCAGCGGAAGCCGGCCGACGCCAGCGCGGTGGGGGACACGCGGGCCACGGTCGGGAGCGACGGCCAGATCGACTTGCTGTAGCGCGCCATGGCTTCCAGCGTCTCCCACGGGATGGCCTGGCCGCCCCAGCAGGAGGCACAGTCGGGCAGATCCACCAGGTGGTGCAGGTAGAACGTCCCATTGGAGACGTAGCGGTCGAGCGGCAGGCTCCGATACCGGTCCACCGCGGCCTTCCACCGGGTCAGGCTGAAGGTGCCATCGGCATTCTTCGACTGTCCCCGGGCCGCCAACTGCACCACGATCCGCATTCCAGCGCTCTCCGCGCGGTCGAGCCGTGCCACGACGTCGGCAGGCCGGGCCCGGTAAAGCGTCCCCGTCCAGCGCGTCGAGTACTCAGTAGCAGGTGCGAAGGAGAGCCCGAACGGCAAGGCGGACGCCGATGTCGATGGGGGCGGCGGTGGCGGCGGCGGAGGCGAGCCCGCGCTGCCGCAGGTCCGGGTGGCCCGGTTCTCTGCCTGCGCACGCAGGGCATCCATCGCGCTCTTCACGCTGCTGGAGGCCAGGTAGCCGGCGTCATACTGCCAACTGATGAACGCGCACGGATACGAGCTGCCCAGCAGCGCCGAGCCCCACGCCTCGACCTGGCTCGCGGTCATCGCCGATCCGTTGACTCCCCCCAGGATCAGGTTAAGCCCGACGATGAGTCCGAGACCCCGGCTCTGCGCGTCGGCGACGTTGCGGCGGATGTAGTCGCCGGCGTCGCCTTTCCGGTTGACGTACTGGGCCCACGCGGCGTCCAGGTACGGATGGCTGTCCCCGAAGTACCCGGGCTCGGCGCGGACGATCGTCGTCATGCCGGGCCAGAGCTGCTTGCTGTACTGCGCCATCTCCTCGACGGTGGACGGCGAGATCGGCTCGCCGTTCCAGTTGGCCGGATCGTTCGGCTCGTCGATCAGGTAGTGGCCGATGATCGTGCCGTCCTGGACATACGCGGAGAAATTTACGCCGCGGAACCGGTCCACCCGCTGCTTCCACTTGGTCAGGCTGAAGTGGCCCTCCGCGTCCTTGTAGTTGTCTTCCTTGCCGGCGAACATGAGCACCACCCGGCCGCCGCGCTCCCGGATCGCCGCGAGCTCCTGGACGAGGTACTCGGGCCAGATGTTGCGCATGGCGCCGTTGTACCGATCGCCGAACTCACTGGTGGGCAGAGCGGACGTCCCGAACGGGATGCCGCCGGCGAACCCGGTCGAGGCGAACGCGGGCTGAACCTGGTCTCCGGCCGTGGCCGGGGCGCTGTTGTCGGGCTCGAGGGAGTCGGTGCCGTTACAACTGACGAGGGTGAAGAGGCAGGCGGCGAACACGGGCGCTCGAAGGCGAGCGATCCTGCGGGACAGCTTGAACGTAAACGTCATGGCGGCCACTCACGAGCGAGGGTACTGGAGTGAACTGCGGGCGAATCGAGGGGGGAGCCGGGCGAGACGTTCCGGCCGGCGGACCGGAGAAAGCAAGACCCAGGCCCGACTGGCCGGCCGGAGTCGTGGGCGTGGAAGCCCGGGCAAATCCGCGCTAACCCCCGCTCTGGCGACGAGATCGCCGCCAGCCGGGGGTCCACGGTGCAGCTCGTTGCACTCACACGGACGGCCCGTCCGAACATCTCACGCTGAGCGGTGCAAGAGCTCTGGCGATTTGTAGCGGTGCGTCCGTGGCGGCTCAGCGAATCCGGCGCAGCTCGCCGCACGCAATCGGAAGGGTGAGTTGCGCCGGCACGCCGGGCAGCGATTGGACGCTCGCCGGAAGCGGCGTGTTCAGGTCCACGCCGTGGATGACGACGTGCCTCGTCGGCAGATCGAGCGCGTGGTGCAGGGCGGCTTCGAGCGCCGCAATCGATGCGCTCGCGGCATAGCGATAGCTGCCCCGAACGCCCGAGGCGAGCGGGAACGTGGGGATCTGCGAGCTGGTATCGGCCAGGTCAGCGTCGAGCGGGATCATGATCGGCCCATAGAAGGGGAGGCCCTCGATCACGTCCACGATGCCGTCGCCGTTGACGTCCGCCGACATCGTGGGACAACTGGCCGCGGCGTGAATGTGCTGCGGGTGCAGTCCGTCGGGAAACGCGGCATCGGCCGGCTCGGCGCCGCGGACGTCCACTACCGCGTCGAGCATGCCGTTCACCACCCGGAAATACGCTTTCCCTCCCGCCACGCCATGGGGTGTGCGCGGGTCGGGATCGAGTGTCTGCTGGACGCGCGGGTTCAGCGGGTGAAGCTCCGCCACGAAGAGCGCGCCCTCGGGGAGAGCGTGAGCCCCGGCGTCGTGTCCCGCCGCGAGAGCGGCCGGCGCATCGGGCGCCGTCCCCTCCGGATCGGAACAGCCGGTGAGCGAACCGAGGGTAAGCGCGGTGCCGAGCGCGAGCAGATGGTGGCGTTGCATGGTGAGCTCCTCCAGATCCGGACAATGGGGTACCCAGGTCACCCCCGCGGGGGGACAGACGGTATACGGGCCTGGCTCCGCATCGGATCTGTTTTATCCTACAACCACCGTGAATTTGCCCCTCTCCCGCCGAGACCTGCTCCGGATGGCCGCCACCACGGCCGCCGCCGCGCTCCTGCCCGTGCGGCTCCCGGCGCGCGACCCCGACCGGGTTCGGCTCACGGCCTGGGCTGCCGCGCTCCGCCGGATGGGCCCGGCGAGGCTCCGGGCGCCGCTTGGTGTCGAGGCCGCCCGGGTCGGCGAGCTGGCCGTCGGCACGCCGTACGAGCCGTACACGCTCGAGGCCTACCTCCGCGCCGGCGGCAGCCCGTCCGGCACCGAGCCGCTGACGCTCTCGCTCACCCGGTTCGACTGCGCCACGCTGGTGGAGTCGTGCCTGGCGGTAGCGAGAGTGGCGGACGCGGGCGCAAGCCCGTCGTGGGAGCTCTTCGGGCGCGAGATCGAGCGAATGCGCTACCGCGGCGGTACGCGCCGCGGGTACGCCTCCCGGCTGCACTACTTCAGTGAATGGATGAGCGACGGCGAGCGGCGCGGCCTGCTCCGGAACGTCGGCGCGGCACTGGGCGGCGCCGAGGACTCGCGGCCGCTCCGCTTCATGACGGCGCATCGCGAGCGCTACCCCGCCCTGGCCGACGACGGCGTCTTCCGTGAGATCGAGGCGATGGAGCGCCGCCTCGACCGCCACCCGCGGCGGGTGGTGCCCACCAAGCGGATTCCCCAGGTGGTGGACCGGATCGAGACCGGGGACGTGCTCGCGTTCGCGACCGGCATTGCGGGTCTGGACGTGACTCATGCGGCGCTCGCCTATCGTGACGCCGGCGATATCCTCCGTGTGCTCCACGCTCCGTTGTCGGGGGGGCTGGTGGCGATCACACGGGCCACGCTCCCCGAGTATGTCGCGGCAATTCGCCAGGCAACAGGCATACTGGTAGCGCGCCCGCTGCGCATTTAGAGGAGGGGGCAGAAGCTGCCTGCTTGACGAGGTCCGCACGGGCCCATAGAGTGGGCGCGCCTCACCGTTCGCCCACAGCACACCCGGCGAAAGCCGGGGCCGCAAAGCTACGGGTCCTCGCCTCCTCCGCGCCGCCGTGATCCCCGGACGCGGAAGACCCTCAAGACCGCCGAGCTGCCGGACTGGTGGCGCGGCGGCGTTCGTTTCCGACCGCCTGCCAGCCGCTCTTTGGTTTCGGCTTCCCAATTCCGAGGTGTGTCATGCACACCAGAAGTGCAGTTTCCCTGTCCGCGGCGGCCGTCCTTCTCCTGGCCTGCGAACCTGACACCGAGCCGCCCACCGCCTCGTCCACCCCGGATATGACGAGACACGAAGTGTCCCCCGAGGTCCGACGGCGGGTATCGGCCCAGCTCGAGCGCTTTAGTACGATGCCTATGCTTCTGGCCGCCGAGCGTCTGGACATCGCGAAGGTGCGTGGCAAGTCGGTCAAGCCCAGGCACAACGACAAGTCTCAGGGGGCGAAGAAACTGACGGACGTCCCAGTCGCCGCCGACCCGAACGCGGACGAAAATGAACCAACGGTCGCGGCGAACCCGAAGAAGAAGAAGCTGCTCGTAGCCGGTGCCCATTTCATCACCGACATGGTGCGATGTGAGGCGCGGCATAGCTCGGATGGTGGCAGGAGCTGGTCCGCGCCGGTCCTGATGCCGCAGCTCACGGGAACGAGCCAGTGCAGCGACCCGGTCCTGGCATATTCACCGGATGGGAGGCGAGTGTTTTACGCGTACATGGACATCAAGGACTTTCCTGCCGCAGACTACGACATCGTCGTGAGCTACTCCAGCGACGATGGCGCGTCGTGGATCGGCCCGTTCATCGCGCTCGACGGTGCGGCCGACGCGTTTCTATACGACAAGCCCTGGATTGGAACCTCCGACGACGCCAGCAAGTATGTCTACGTGACCGCGACACGGTTCGACCTGACTGGTGATGGCGACTGCCACATCGCCTTTGCCCGGTCCACCGACGGGGGCACCGCGTTCGGAGGGCCTCAGACGCTCGACCACAGCACGGGAGGTTGCGGGGTTGATGCCAGCCCGGTCGTTCAGGGGTCGCGGCCGGCGGGCGGCAAACATGGAAATGTTCTGGTAGCGTGGTACAACTCCGGCACCGATGGCTGGCTGAACGGATCGTTCAACATCCGCACCCGCCACTCCTCGGACTTCGGGGCAACGTTCGGGCCTGTGGTCGATGCCGTCACTGACGCCTCGGAAGCGCCGTTCTGGGAGGGACCGTTCGCCTGCTACGCGCGCTGGTGGCTCTCGATGGGTCCCAGTGTGGCCATCGACGCGGCCGGAGGCGCCCACATCGGCTACACCCACGATCCCGTGCCTGGCTCCGAGACCGCCGAAGATGGCGATGTTCGGTATGCGACGAGCAGCGGTGCGCCCTACACCACCTGGTCGCGGCCGATCACGATCAACGATGACGGCACGGCAAGCGCCCAGGGGTTCGTCGCCCTGGACGTGAAGTCCGGCAAGCCGCAGGCGACCTGGATCGACACACGGCTCCCGACCTCCGGGGCCCCCGAATGCAACGGCGATGTCGAGAATCTCTTCTACGACGTCTTCTCCTCGACGCATCAAGGCCACGGTTGGAGCTCGAACGTCCGGGTCTCCGGTAAATCTTCTCGCGCGGACTTCATCTTCATCGGGGACTACATCGACCTGGCCGCCGCGGCGCGGTACTCCGTGTGGACGGATCGGCGGGACAAGTTCAGCATCTTCGACTTCGAAGATGACGTATGGGGAAGCGGCACCCATCGGGTACAGTCGGTCGCCCTGCGGTGACACGCGATTCCCGTTCCCGGAGCTCCCCCGTCGACGGGCGGGGGAGGTTCGGGTATCCTGCATGACCGGAGAGCCCGCGGACACACCCCCCGCGCATAGCAGGTGTTCTAGCCACTGCAGTTGCGGTCCGGCCCTGGACTCCGCCGCCGTCGACGAGGTCCGGCAAGAGGAGCGAGTGGGCCGTGGGACTCCAACCTTCCGGCGGCTCGACGCATCCAAGCCCCGGAGCGTTTCCCTACCAGCACCGGCCACCCGTGGAGTCTCATGCCCGGCGGAATCCCCGTCCCACTGGCGCTTGCCCTCGTCACTGCCTGGCAGGCGCCCGCAGCCCAGACCCGCGACTCCGTCGCCCCCAGCGGCCACGCCGCGGCGCCGCAGGTGAGGGCCGCGCGCCTCGAGGGCGCCATCGCTATCGACGGCCGCCTCGACGAGCCCGCCTGGGCGCGCGCCGAGCCGGCGACGAGGTTCACGCAGAGCGACCCCGCCGAGGGTCAGCCGGCCACCGAGCGCACGGCGGTGCGGGTGCTCATCAGTGACGACGCGCTCTATGTCGGCGCCCGGCTCTACGACCGCGAGACCGGCCGGATCAAGGCAGCGCTCGCCCGGCGGGACGACGACGTGGAAGCCGACGAGTTCGACCTGTACCTCGACACCTTTCACGACCACCTGAGCGGCGTGCGCTTCCGGGTCACGCCCGGCGGCGCGGTCCTGGACGGGATCCTCGGCTCATCGGCCCAGGGCAGTGACGAGGACGACTCGTGGGATCCGGTCTGGGAGAGCGCCACGCAGGTGGACTCGCTCGGCTGGACCGCCGAGATCCGGCTCCCGCTCTCGCAACTCCGCTACAGCTCCACGCTCGACGGGACCTGGGGTATCCAGCTCTACCGCAAGATCCTGCGAAAGGGCGAGGACGACTGGTTCGCGTTCGTGCCCAAGAGTGAGGTGAGCGGCGTGAGCCGCTATGGCCATCTCGTGGGGCTCGGACCACTCCAGGCCCAGCGCCGACTGGAGCTCGCCCCCTACGTCCTGGCCAGCGCCACCTACGCACCCGCGCCCGCCGGGGACCCGTTCCAGAGCGGGCACGACTACCACGGCTCGGCCGGGCTCGACCTCAAGTACGGCCTGAGCAGCGATCTCACGCTCAACGCAACGGTGAACCCGGACTTCGGCCAGGTCGAGGTGGATCCCGCCGTGGTCAACCTCAGCGCCTTCGAGACGTTCTTTGCGGAGAAACGCCCGTTCTTCGTGGAGGGCGCCGATGTCTTTCGCTTCGGCGGCATCCGCGCCTCCAACAGCTTCGACTTTCCGCGGTTCTTCTTCAGCCGGCGCATCGGTCGTCAGCCGCAGCGTAACGTGGGCGGCGACGGCATCAACTTCCTCGACGTGCCGACCGAGACTTCCATCCGGACCGCCGCCAAGCTCAGCGGCCGGACGCGCTCGGGCTGGTCGCTCGGCGTGCTCGACGCGCTGACGGCCGGCGAGGAGGCGCGCTACCTCGACGCGGCGGGCGCGCGCGTGGTTACGCCGGTCGAGCCGCTCACCAACTATTTCGTGGGACGCGTGCGGAAGGATCTGCGGGGCGGCAACACCACCGTGGGGCTGATCGCGACTGCGGTCAATCGCGACCAGGGCAGCGCCGAGCTCATGTCGCTGCTCCGGGGGAGCGCCTACCTGGTCGGTGCGGACTTCACCAACTCCTGGGGCAACCGTGCCTGGTCGCTCGACGGCTCGATCGGGGTGAGCACGGTGCGCGGCACGCCTGACGCCATCGCGCTGACCCAGCGGTCCAGCGCGCGCTACTTCCAGCGTCCCGACGCCACCAGCTTTCACTACGATCCGGCGCGCACCTCGCTCACCGACTATGCGTACGAGCTGGCGCTCGGGAAGAACAGCGGGCGGCACTGGCTGGGCGGCCTGGTCTACCAGGAGACCGGCGCGGCCTTCGAGGCCAACGATCTGGGGTTCCAGTCCGACGCCGACCGGCGCGCCGTCTCGACCGCGCTGGAATACCAGGAGACGCGCCCCGGCCGGCTGTTCCGGAACTACCACGTGTTTCCATTCACCAACCACGCCTGGAACTTCGACGGCGACCGGGTGTTCGGCTCCTTCGGCCTCATCCTGTCCGCGCAGCTCCGGAGCTTCTGGAAGGTCGAGTTGCGCGGCGACTACGCGCCGCCGACCGACGACGACCGTCTGACCCGCGGCGGGCCGGTGGCACGCCAGCCCACCTCGGGTGACGTGCGGCTCACGCTGGACTCCGACACCCGCAAGACCACACGGCTGAGCCTGGATATCACGCAGTCATGGACCGCGGCGGACGAGCACCAGACCGACGCCGAGCTGACGCTGGGCGTGCGCCCCTCGGCCGCCCTTCACGTGAGCGTGGGGCCGGCGCTCACCCGCAACCACACCCTCTCGCAATACGTCACGACCGTCGCGGACCCCGCCGCCGCCGCCACCTTCGGCGCCCGGTACGTGTTCGCGACGCTTGACCAGACGGAAGTCTCGATGGTGACCCGGCTGGACTGGACCTTCGCGCCCACGCTCAGTCTGCAGCTCTTCCTGCAGCCGCTCATCTCCGCGGGCGACTATGGCGAGCTCAAGGAGCTCGCCGCGCCACGTACCTACGATTTCACCGTCTACGGCCGAGACCGCGGCACGGCCACCGCCACCGCTTCGGGCACGCAGATCGACCCGGGTGACGGCGGCGCGCCGTTCACGGTGCCGGAGCAGAACTTCACCATCCGCTCGCTCCGGGCCAACGCGGTGCTGCGCTGGGAGTGGCGCCCCGGGTCCACCCTGTTCCTGGTGTGGCAGCAGAACCGGGACGATGATGCCGCGTTCGGCAATCTGCGGCTCGGTCGGGACGTAAACGCCCTCTTCAGCGGCGGCGAGTCGCGCAACGTGCTCGCGGTGAAGGCGAGCTACTGGCTCGACTGGTAGCGGCTCACTGCCGGCAGGACGTCCTGGCGTGCGACCTGGCTGTGGTCGAGACCGCGGCCATGGCGCTCTTGATGTCCGTGCGTCCGTAATAGCCCGGGTCATACGTCCAGTTGAAGAACCCGCAGCCGTAGCTCTGGGCGAGGAGCGCTGACCCGTAGCTTCGGATCTCGCTCGCGCTCATGGCATAGTCGCCGCGGGTGAGACCGGCGATCCGGCTCGAGCCGTCGCCGCCGTCGAGGACGTTCAGCCCCACCACCAGCCCCAGTCCCTTGCGCTTCGCCGCCGCCACCTCGGCAGCGATCCACGCGCCCGCGTCCCCTTTGCCGCTCGCGTACTGTGCCCAGCCCGCATCGACGTAGGTGTAGGTGGTGGAGAACCCGGCGAGCCAACTCGGCGCCACCCGCACCATCGTGGTCATACCGGGCCAGAGCTGCTTGCTGTATTTCGCCATCGCCTCGAGCGTTGCCGGCGGGATGATCTTCCCTCCCCATCTCGACGCGCGATGGGGCTCGTCGATGAGGTAGTGACCCAGAATCGTCCCGTCGTTGATGTACGGGCCCAGGTTGACGTTGCGGTAGCGGGCCACCAGCGCCTCCCACTTGGAGAGGCTGAAGGTGCCATCGGCATTCTTTACGTAGTCGTCCCGGCCTTTGCACAGCTTGATCACGACCCGTCCGCCCCGGGCCCGGGCACCAGAGAGGTACGACAGGATATTGCTCGGATCCAGCGGTCCGCCCTGCATCCAGCCCGTGTGGACGGCGTTCAGGGCTGAATTCGGCATGTTCATCGAGCCGAAGACGAGCCCGGGAAGCGACGACCGATTGTCGAGGACGGCAAGGCTCGCTGCACCGGGGTCACCCGGTTGCGCGGGCGTGGACGCGGGCGGGGACTCCGGCGCGGACTCCGGCGCGGACTCCGGCGCGGATGCGGGGGTGGGGCCGACCCGATCGTCGGCACACCCGACGAGCGTGGCGAGCAGGAGGCCGGCGGCGAGAGCTCTGACGGTCATACGCGAAGCGTCCCCTCTGATGAGGAGTGTGGGGGAAAGGGGTTGTCAGTGCTGGATTGTCCGTGGCGGTGATGACCACGGTCGCGATGGAATGGACAGCCGGGCGGCGCCATCTCGTTGTCACGTGCTCGCGGCAGGCAATATCCCGTCCGGGCGTGCGATCTGTCAACCGCCTGGGGGCCGGCGGACCCTAGGTCCGAGGCTCCCCGGTCAGCCGCGCCAGCTGGGCCCGGGCATCCTGCACCCCCTGCTGCAGGCGCCCGTCGCAGTGCTTCCAGAGGCGCGTGAACCGGGCGTAGCTGTCGATCGCCTTCTGCCGCTCGCCCATCCGCTCATAGATGTCGCCGAGCCGCAGCGACACCTGGGCGCGGAAAGCCATGTTGTCCGGGGTGCCGTCGAAGCCGTTCTCCAGCCAGCGCACCGCCTCGGCGTCGTTTCCGAGTGCCATGAGCGCTTCTCCGCGGAGAAAGCGGGCGTAGTCCTCACCGAATGGGCTGGCCCCGCTCAGGTCGAGCGGCACCGAGCCCCGCACCGCGTCCAGCGCGCCCACCGCGTCCGCGGGGCGGTGCGCCGCGAGCGCCACGTCGGCCCGTACCGCGGCCGCGAGCGCGCGCACCACCGGCAGGTTGTCGGTCGCCACCTGGCTGGCCTCGAGCTGCGCGGCCGATCGCAGGGCGGCGTCCGGCTGGCCCAGCCGGGAGTCGAGCAGGCCAAGCGTATAAATGCGCACCTGCGGCAGCAGCTCGGAGCGGGGCGTACTGGCCGCCGTGGTCGGCAGGTCCGTACCCGCCGCGACCACGTCCGCCCGGATCGCCACGAGCTCGGCACGGGGCACGGCCAGGAACGGCAAAGAGGCCGCGAGACCCCGCGCGAGCCGGGGCCACGGATCGGGCGAGGTCCGCTCCGCCGCCACCATCGCGCTGTCCGCAGCGGTCCAGCGCCCCTGAGCGATGAGATTCAGCGCCAGCAGCATGTTGGCCCTGCCGGGCCGCTCGGGC
This sequence comes from Gemmatimonadales bacterium, assembly GCA_025927545.1. Classification (GTDB taxonomy): domain Bacteria; phylum Gemmatimonadota; class Gemmatimonadetes; order Gemmatimonadales; family GWC2-71-9; genus CAVVWJ01. The sequence continues at coordinate 14,317 of JAICLE010000003.1, read as the reverse complement.
CGTACCGCCGCGGCCCGCGCGAATTGCTCCGCCGCGTCCGGCCGGTCGAGCCAATCGCCCACCTGCCACGCGGCATTCGCCACCTCTCCGACGCTCGCCGATCCACGCGCCTCCGCCAGCAGGCTGGCGGTCATCGCGCTGTCGCCGTGGGCCGCGGCGAACATCGCGCTGTCGGCGTAATCCTTCCCCACGCGAACGACCAGCGACTCGGCCCTCGGGATATCGTCCTCGCGCACGGCGAGGTGCATCATGGGTCATATGGGGCAGAGGAATTCCGGGTCCAGCTTGACGATCCCGTCGAACACCGGCTGCGACTCGGCGATCGGCCGGCCGCGGAGCGGGTTGTACACGTAGAGCAGCGTGGCGAGCTGCCACTGGGCCTCGAGATCGTCCGGGTAGTCCTGGAGCACGCCGCGATAGCCGCGCTCCGCCTCGTCCGGCTTCCCCGCCGCGAGCGCAGCGAATGAGCCGAGCAGCCGCTGATCCCGCGCGCTCAGCCGGCTGCCGAGCCGGACGGCGCGTGCGGTGTTGGGCCGGATCAGCGCCTCGCGGCTGGACCAGGCGGCCGCCACCGCGAGCCGGTAGTAGGCGAGCGCGAACGTGCTGTCGAGCTGCACCGCGCTCTGGAAGCCGGCGAGCGCCGTGTCGAACGCTCCCCGCCTGAGGCTCCCCTCCGCGTCCAGGTAGGCCTTGAGTGCCGGCAGCGATTGGGTGGTGACCGCGGCCGTCTGGAGCAGCCGCGAGCCGGGCCCGCGACGCTGGGCCACCATGAGGTCGCCGGCGAGGCGGTCCACCAGCTCGAAGAGCTGGGTGGTGTCGCCGCTCACGCTGGCCTGCGACAACAGCGCCGGCTGCGCCGGCCCGCCGTCGTACAGACTGGCATCGAGCCGCACCTGGTTCCCGATCGCGTTCACGCTGCCGAGCACGTAGAGCCCGGCGCCGACTCGCTGCGCCAGCCGGCGCCCTTCTTCGACATCCGCCACCCCGCCGCCCTCGGCGTGCGCCGCGGCCAGGACGGTGGCGCCGTTCACGCTACGGAGGTCGCCGGCGCCGTCGAGGTTCCGGCTCAGGAGATCCACCAGCCCCTGGGCCAGGAAGTCGAGACTCTTCCCGCCGTGCACCGCGAACGGGAGCACCGCGAGGTGGTCGGCGGCGGCCGGTGCCGGCGGCGCCGAGCGGAGCCGCCACCAGCCGAACAGCGCCGCCACCGCCACGGCGGCTCCCGCGAGGACGGCCGGCAGGCGTTTCCGGCGCCCCGGGTTCGCCTGCACGGCCGCGGCCGGCGTCACCGCCGCCGTCGCCCCGCTGGTGGCGGACACCGCCTGCTCCAGCGCCTGCGCGAACTCCGCCGCCGTGGCGTACCGATCGGCGGGGACCACCGCCAGAGATTTGCGCACCGCGAGGTCCACCGCCTCCGGTATCGCGGGCCGCCCGCTCCGAACGCTCGGCACCGGCTCCGAGAGCCGCTTCATGAGCATCGCCTGGACGGTGGGGCCGCTGTAGGGCGGCTCGCCCGCCAGCATCTCGTAGAGCACGGCGCCGAGGCTGTAGATGTCCGAACGCGCGTCGAGCGTGGGATCGCCGGTGGCCTGCTCGGGACTCATATAGGTCGGCGTGCCGACGCTCATGCCGGTCTGGGTGAGGCCATCCTCGGCCGCGCCGAGGGCCCGCGCGATCCCGAAGTCCGCCACGAGCGTATTTCCGTCGCGCGTGAGCAGCAGATTTTCCGGCTTGATATCCCGGTGCACCACGCCGTGCTCATGGGCGTACTGCAGCGCCTGGGCGGCCTCCCGGGTTACTCGGAGCGCGTCGGTCAGCGGCAACTGCCGCTCGCGGCGGAGGCGCTCGCGGAGGCTCTCGCCCTCGACGAACGGCATGGTGAACCAGAGATGTCCGCTGGTTTCGCCGGAGTCGTGTACCGTGAGGATGTGCGGGTGCTGCAGCCGCGCCGCCAGCCGGATCTCGCGCTGGAACCGCTCGGGGCCGAGCGTTTGGGCCAGGTCCGGGTGCAGGATCTTGAATGCGACGGGGCGATCGTGCTTCAGGTCGGTGGCCAGAAACACGGTGGCCATCCCGCCGCGCCCGAGCTCGCGCGCGAGAGCATAGTGGCCCGCCAGGCCGGCTTCGAGCTGGGCACGCAGATCGGGCACGATGGGTCTTGGGTGTGGGGATCCGTGGACTGCTACTAATAGGATACTGCTGCACGATGCACTGGGGTAGCGGGTGTGCGCCTGGTCACCGCACCGGGGGCGAGTGGAGAACTAGGTAGCAGCCATGACCGAGTCCCCGATGCGCCCGCGAACCAGCGCCCGCGACCTGCTCATCGCCACCGGGACCGCCGTCGTGGCCCTCGTGCTGGCGCGCGCCGCGGCGCGGAAGCGCCGGCGGATCGATCTGCGCGACAAGGTGGCCGTGGTCACCGGCGGCTCCCGCGGACTCGGCCTCGTGCTCGCGCGGGAACTCGTGAGCGAAGGCGCCCGGGTGGCCATCTGCGCCCGGGACGAGGCCGAGCTCGACCGGGCGCGGACGCAGCTCGAGCGCTCCGGCGCCGATGTCCTGCCTGTCGTCTGCGACGTCACCTCTCGCGATCAGGTAGACGCCATGCTCGCCCGGGTGCGCGAGCGGCTCGGCCCGGTGGACATCCTCATCAACAACGCCGGCGTCATCCAGGTCGGGCCCATGGAGGAGATGACGGCGGAGGACTACGAGAACGCCCTCCGGGTCCACTTCTGGGGCCCGCTGTTCACCACGCTCGGCGTGCTGCCCGAGATGCGGCGGCGGCGAGCGGGGCGGATCGTCAACATCGCGTCGATCGGCGGGAAGATCAGCATCCCGCATCTGCTGCCCTACAGCGCCAGCAAGTTCGCGCTGGTCGGCTTCTCGGAGGGACTCCGCGGCTCGCTGGCCAGGGACGGGATCTACGTGACCACCGTGTGCCCCGGGCTCATGCGGACCGGCAGCCCGCGAAATGCCTGGTTCAAGGGACGGCACCGCGAAGAGTTCGCCTGGTTCAGCATCGGCGACGCGCTGCCGGTCGTGAGCATGGCCGCCACGCGCGCCGCCCGGCGGATCCTCGACGCCTGCCGCGATGGAGACGCCGAGCTCACCATGCCGTTCTCGGCCTTCCTGGCCATCAAGCTCAACGGACTCTTTCCCGGCGTCGGCGCCGACGTTGTGAGCCTGGCCGAGCGGCTGCTGCCGGGGCCGGGCGGCATCGGCTGCGACATGCGTCTCGGCTCGGAAAGCGAGTCGGGCTGGTCGCCTTCGGTGCTGACGAAGCTGGGGGATGAGGCGGCGGCGAGGAACAACGAGCTCGTGCACACGCCGATGGATTGAGGCTTACGCGCCCGGAGCCCGCTGCCGGCATGAGGTCTCCGGGTGCGCCTGCGCCGCCGCCGCCAGGTCCCGCAACGCCGCCGAGACGTCAGGGCGATTGATGACGTCCGGCCGACTGTCCCAGGAGATGAACGCACAGGCCGACGGCACGCCGAGGAGCGCGTGGCCGTACTGCAGGATCTCCTTTCCCGTCATGCTCCACTCCTTGGGCTTCCCGTAGCCGCTGGACCCGTCGCCCCCCTTGGAAATGTTGAGCCCCACGATGAGCCCGAGTCCTTCTTCCCGCGCCGCGCCCGCCTCGGTGGAGACGTACTCGCTGACCGTGCCCTTCCTGGCCGTATACTGTGCCCAGCCCGCATCGAGGTACCGCCACGGGTAACCCCGGAGCGTGCTCGGCGCCGAACCGACCACGGTGGGCAGCGCCGGGAAGAGCGACTTCGAGTACTGCGCCATCCTGTCGAGCGTGGCCACCGGCACATCCTGGCCCCCCCACCGTTTTGACACGAACGGCTCGTCCATGATCATGGAGGCGAAGAGGGTGCCATCGGAGGCGTAGGCGTTTAGCCTGCCCGCGATGGGGGCAAAGCGGTCGAGCCTGGCCTTCCACGCATCGAAGTCGAAGTGCCCCTGGCTGTCCGTGAAGTTCCTGCCGCCGCCCGAGAAGTTGACCACGATGCGGGCGCCGCGGGCCTTCGCGGCTGCCAGATCCTGGAGGATGGTTTGAGGCCGGGCCTGCTGCATGGCGGAGGTGTACGGGTCCACCAGCTTGCTCCCGTTCATGCCGAAGAGCCCGAAGGGAATCCCGATTCCGGCGCTGCCGGCGGCAGCCAGGGAAAGGCTGGAGAGCAGAATTACTGGTAAACGCGTCATGCGAAGCTTGCCGAGAAAGGGACCGGCAGGGAGGGGCAAGAACCGCACCTCACTCCCTGAAGCTTCGGACGGGGTACCTCCCGCGGTCAAGCCGCCAATTCGTCCCGCGGGCGCGCCAGATTGTCCACCCGGCCGCGTGGCGGCTCAGCGCCCCGCGAGCTGCACCGGAGCCACCGAGTCGGTAGCCGCCAGCGGCACGACGTCGGCGCCCGCCAGGATTTCGTGGCGGACGCGGCTCGCGCGCGCGAGCACCCGACCCGGGTAGCGCCGGCAGTCGGGCGTGTTGGTGCCCCGGACGCAACCGTTGTAGCGCAGCAGTGCCGCGGCCGAGGTGCTCGTGGCGCGGAGGTTCCGGGCCAGGATGAGCGTCCCGTGGCAGATGTTGCTGTCCACATCTACCAGATCGTCGGAGTTGCAGAGTCGCGCCCCGGCGTGGAAGGGCATGACCTGCATCAGTCCCTGCGCTCCCACCGAGCTTTCGGCTTCCGGCCGGAGCGTCGTGTTTTCCGTCAACAGCACGGCGGTGATGAGCGAGGGCGGAACCTGCTGGCGGCGCGACTCGCGCAGCACCGCTCGGCTGATGCGCCGCACGAGGAGCCGGTCGTCGCTGTACCTGCCGAGATAGAGCTCGAGCGGCCGGCGGACGGCGGCCGCCGGCAGCGCCGCCTCCGCGCGCACACTGTCCAGCAGCGTCGGCACGCGGACGGGCACGACCGCCATGCTGACCGAATCTGCGGGCATGCTCTCCGCAGCCGCGCTCGCTCCGGACGCGCTGGACTGGAGAAGCAGCACGAGCAGGCCCAGCACCATGAACTCGCCGAGCTTCGCAGTACCGCTTCCGGTCGCGCTGCGCATGATTCCTCCCGTCGCGTGAGGTGCAGGAGCCGGTGGCGACAAAAATGGCACTGGACCCTGCGCCGCCGGCGCTCGGCCTCCGAGAGGCAGGTCCCGGGCTAGGAGGAGAACAGGGCGGAAATCGTTGGGGTGTGAGGGGATATGACCGCGCGAGCCGGGAGAAGTTCCTTGCACCCGCTGTGGCGGTGCCACACCAGCCGGGCTGACGGCGCAATCTGGAACCTGTTATATGCGCGGGACCGCGCCGTCGGCGGCCAGGAGCCACCCGCGATCGCGCCACACCGGCGCGAGCGCCACGAGCATCAGCCCCGCGACCACGCCGAATGCCCCGGCGTAGCCCGCGCGCACGGCCAGCACCCCGAATCCCGCCGCGCCCAGTCCCATGCCGGCGTCGTACGCCAGGTTCCATACCGCGCTCACCATGTCGTACCCTGAGGCGGAGACGCGATCGAACATGAGCGTGAGGCTGGCGTTCTGGGCCACGCCGAAGCCGAGTCCGAGCAGGACCGCGCCGGCGACTACCGCGACCGGACTCGGGGTCAGGGCTAGCGCCAGCATGCCCAGCGCTGCCGCCACGACCCCGCCCACGAGCAGGCCGGCCTGGCCGTGCCGGGCACCGTAGCGGCCGGCCCACCAGCGGGCGAGCGTAGTGGCCACGGTGTTGGCGAAGAGCGCCGCCGCGGCGAGCCGGCCGGAAGCGCGGGTCGCGAGCGGCAGGAACGTGACCACGATCCCGGTTCCCACCGCGGTCAGCAGGAACACCATGGCCGGCCGGAGCTGCGCCCGGGTGCGGAGCCCCGCCAGCACGCCGACCGGCTCGCCCGCTCCGGCGATGCGGCCGGGCAGCGCGGGCATCACGGCCAGACAGACCAGAGCGGCCACGGCGCCCGCGACGAACACCGGTGTGAAGCCCACCTGCTCCACCAGCCACACGCCGAGCGGGAGCGCCAGCACCGCCGGCACGCCCACCACGACACCGAGCAGGCCAAGCCCTTCGCTCCGCCGCTCGGCCGGCACGAGGGTGGCCACGAGCGAGCTGCCGGCCACGACCGTGATGGCCAGGCCCACGCCGCGGACCAGCGAGACCGCCAGGATCGCCGCCAGACTCGAGAACGCGATCAGCGCCAGCGCCGGCGCACCCAGCAGCAGAAGGCCGGCGGCGAGCACGAGCCGATATCCGAAGCGCGCCAGCAGGGCCGGCGTCGCGAGCTCGGCGGCCACCGTGGCCAGCATCAGCGCGCCGGTGGTGAGCCCGGCGCCGACGTGGCCCGCGCCGGCCGCGGTGGCGTAGAGCGGCACGACCGAGAGCAGCAGGTAGAAGCTGGTCATCGAGCCGAAGGCGGAGAGGAAGTACAGCGCCAGGGCTCGGCTCACGAGCGGAGCCGCGCGGCTCACACCGGCCGCTGGATGTGCGCGTGCACGAAGCTCACCGACATGGACCCGTCACCCACCGCCGCGGCCACCCGCTTCACCGAGCCGCTCCGCACGTCGCCGGCCGCGAACACGCCGGGCAGGCTGGTCTCGAGCAGGAACGGTGTCCGGCCCGCGAGCCGCCACCCCTCGGCGGCCCGCGCATCCGGCGGGAGCGCGGGGCCGGTGAGCACGTAGCCCTTGCGGTCGAGCGCCACGCAGCCGCGGAGCCAGTCGGTGTTGGGGTCGGCGCCGATGAAGAGGAAGAGTGAACTGGTCGCGAAGGTCAGTTCCGCCCCCGCGCCGGTGCGGGCGCGCACCTGGCGCAGGCGCTCGTCGCCCTCGAGGCCGGTGACCACCGTGCCGAGGTGGACGTCCACGTTCTCCGTCCCCTGAATCCGGTCCACCAGGTAGCGCGACATGGCGGCGCCGAGCTCCTTGGCGCGCACCAGCAGGTGCACCCGGCGGGAGCCGCGCGCGAGGGAGACGACCGCCTGGCCGGCCGAGTTGCCGCCGCCCACTACGACGACGTCCTCGCCGCGGCAGAGGCGTGCCTCCATCTCGGTAGCGGCGTAGTAGATGCCCGCGCCCTCGAAGTCGGCGAAGCCGGGCACGTCGAGCTTCCGGTACTCGACGCCGCTGGCCACCAGCACGCAGCGGGTGCGGACGCGGGTGCCGTCGCCCAGGGTGGCCACCCGGTCACCGCCATCGAGCCCCAGCGAGCGCACGACGCAGGGCACGGTCACGTTCGCGCCGAACCGCTGGGCCTGCAGCAGCGCGTTCCGGGTCAGCTCCTCGCCCGAGATTCCGGCCGGGAAGCCGAGATAGTTCTCGATCCGCGAGCTGGTGCCGGCCTGGCCACCGGCGGCGAGTGCGTCCGTGGTGAGCACGTCGAGCCCTTCGGACGCGGCGTAGACCGAGGCCGCGAGCCCGGCCGGACCGGCGCCCACCACGACCAGGTCGTACACGCGGTCGGCTTCCACGGCCGAGGTAAGGCCGGCGCAGCTCGCGAACTCCTCGAGCGAGGGGTTTTTCCTGAGCGCCCCGGAGCGCGAGATCACGACCGGCGTGTCCGCGGGCGAGATATTGAACTGGCGCAGCAGCGCATCGGCGCGCTCGTCCGCGTCGAGGTCGATCCAGGTGAACGGGACCATGTTCCGGGTGGCGAAGTCGCGAAGGCGATGGGCGGCGGGCGAGAAGCGCGAGCCGACGATCTTGACGCCGGTGTACCCGGAGCTCACCAGCAGATCGCGTCGGGTGAGGAATGCCTTGATGATTGTCTCGCCCAGCTCGGGCAGCTCGTCCACCGCCCGGCGCAGCTCGGCGGCGTCGAGCTCCACCAGCCGGCCGTCCTCCACGACCCGGGCGGTGACCAGCGTGGCCCGGCTGCCGATCGTGTTGACCTCGCCGGTGAACTGGCCGGGGCCGATGTCGGCCACGACGCGGGGAGTGTCGCCCGAGGCGTCCTCGATCTCGAGCCGGCCCTCGAGCACGACGTAGAAGCGGACGTCGGTGCTGCCGGCCCGGTAGAGGACCTCGCCGGCGCGGACGGCGCGCGGTTGGCCCCGGGAGGTGAGGGCCGCGAGGTCGGGCGGGTCGAGCGTGGGGAAGGCGATGTCGAGGTCGGCGGACATGGCTCGTGGTCTCCGGACGAGGCGGGCTCGCGGTTCTGGCCGGTGGTCTCCCGGAATCTAGAGGCAGCCGACCGATACGATGATAAATTGCGCCTGCCATGCCAACCACCGCCGCCCCGGTGTACGACCGCAGCATCGTCGAAGGACCGCTCGCCCGGGCGGTCTGGCGGCTGGCGTGGCCCACCATGCTGGTGAACATCATCGGCGGCCTGCAGAGTCTGGTCGACCAGGTCCTCGTGGGCCACATCGTCGGCTACACCGGCAACGCCGCGATCGGCGTGTCGAATCAGATCTTCATCGCCGTCGTCATCTTCGTCTCCTCGCTGTTCACCGGGATGAGCGTCCTGGTCTCGCGCTTCGCGGGCGCGGGTGACCGGGACAAGGTGGATCGCACCGTCTATCAGGCATTCATCACCGCCGTCGGGCTCGCGGTGCTGGTGCTGGCGCCGGCCGGCTATTTCCTGGCGCCGGCGCTGCTCGACTTCGTCAACGCCGCGCCCGCCGTGCAGGCGGAGGCGCTTCCCTTCCTGCGCATCATGTTCCTCACCAGCACGGGCATGCTGATCTTCTTCATGCTGGGCGGCGCGCTCCGCTCGGCCGGCGACGCGCGGACCCCGATGGTGCTGGGTGTCGTGCTGACGGTGCTCAATATCGCCTGCAACGTCGTGCTCATCCGCGGCCTGGGCCCGATCCCGGCGTTCCGAACGGCGGGGGCCGCGATGGGGACGGCGATCGCCTCGGGCCTGGTGGCGCTGTACTCGATCGTGCGGCTCTGGCGCGGCGGCTGGGTAGTGCGGTTTCCGCGCGGGCAGGGCTACGGCCCCGACTGGGGAATCATCCGGGAGCTGTTCCGGTTCGGCCTCCCTGCCGGGATCCAGGGCATCGCGATGAACATCGGTGGGGTGTTCCTGCTGGCGTACATCGGCTCGCTGACCCGGAGTGCCGCCGCGCAGGCGGCGTTCGCGGTGTCGTACAATCAGCTCTTCTCGTTCGTCACCTGGACCAGCATCGGCCTCATGGGCGCCGCCGCCGCGGTGGCCGGCCAGAATCTGGGCGCCGGCCATCCCGAGCGCACGGCGCGCGCGGTGCACATCGCGGCCCGGATCGGCGTGGCCGGCGCCGCCTGCGTGGGAGTAGCGTTCTTCCTCATCCCCCGGCAGCTCCTCGCGATCTTCGGGCTGCAGGAGCCGGCGGTGGTGGAGATCGGCACCGGGCTGCTCCGGATCCTGAGCGTCTCCGGCCTGTTCATCTCGGCGGCGCTGACCTACACCGGCGGGCTGCAGGGCACGGGCGACACGAAGAGCCCGCTCTACATTTCGATCGTATCCCAGGTCATCCTGCCGCTCGGCATCTGTTACGTGATCCAGCAGACCGGCACGCTGCGGCCGATGCACATCTGGCTCGCCATCCTGGCGGGCCACGCGACCCGGTTCGGCCTCAGCTACTACCGGTTTGCGCAGGGGAGGTGGCGGACGATCACGGTAGACATCGGGACGGCGGCGGCAGAACCGTCCTGAGCGAGCTTTGCGGCGGGACGGTCAAACCGACCGGAACAACTGGTCGAGCGTGAGCGTGAACGGCTCGCGCGCGCCCGGCGGGTGCCAGATGAGCCGCTCGCGCTCGAAACGCGGGAATTCATCGCTCGGGGTCCAGACCTCGACCGACCGCTCGTCGCCGTCCACCACCCAGTAGAGCGGGACCCCGACTTCGCGATAGCGCAGGCGCTTGAGGAAGCGGTCGCCCTTGGACGTGGACGGGCTCAGCACCTCGGCCACGAGCAGCAGCGTGCGCATGCGACTCCAGGTGAGCGTGCGTGCCTCGTCCTGCGCGACCACGAACACGTCCGGCTGCACCAGGACGTCCGAGCCCCAGGAGATGTCGGCGGGCGACGTGAACGCGACGCCCGCCGCAGGATGGCCGGCCAGGTAGGTCTCGAGCGCAGCGGCGAGGCGCAGCACGAGGCGCTGGTGCCAAGCGCGGGGCGCCGGCGTCACCAGCAGCTCGCCGTAGACCACTTCGTAGCGGTTGCCGTCGTCCGGCATCGCGCGGACCTGGTCGGCGGTGTAGTAAATCGGGGCGGCCATGCCCATACGTTCGTCTCGGCGACAGGGAGATGGCAAGGGGCGGCCATCCTTCACCTATGTCGCCCGCCGAGCAGGGCGTCATCCTTCTGCCGCACAGCGGGACGCGATCACCTCCGGTGCACCCAAGGGCCGTCCTCCCTTACCTTCCGCTCCGATGCCCCGCGCCCACCGCTTATTTCTGCCGCTCGCGTTCGCCACGCTGCTCTCGGCCGCCCCGCGGCGCGCGGTGGGCACCACCCACGCCCGCTGGTGGGACCTGGGCCACCGGGTCGTCGCCCGCCTGGCCGAGCCCCGGCTGACACCGCACACCCGGGAAGCCGTGCGCGACATCCTCGGTGGCCAGAGCATCGCCGACGCGTCGGTCTGGGCCGACAACATTCGCCAGTACCGGCACGACGCGGACCGGCTGCACTACGTCAACATCCCGCTGGGCGACGCGGTCTACGATCCCGTGCGGGACTGCCCGCACGGCCAATGCATCATCGCCGCCATCGAGCACGACCGACGGGTGCTGGCCGACGCCGGGACATCACCGGAGGAGCGGGCGGAGGCGCTCCGGTTCCTGATCCACTTCATGGGCGACCTGCACCAGCCGCTCCACGTCGCCGATGACGGCGACCGCGGCGGCAACTCGAGAACGGTGATTTTCCTGGGGCACCCGACCGACCTGCACAAGGTGTGGGATGGCGAGCTCATCGATTCGTCGGGACTCAGCCAGGCCGATTACGTCGAGTACCTCCTCGGGCGAATGCAGTCGCTCGACCTGAGGGCGCTCGAGCGCGGCACCGTCGTGGACTGGGCAATGGAAGGCCATCGGATCGCGGCGGAGCACGCGTATCGCCTCCCGGCCGACGGGCACATCGGCCGAGCATATCTCGAGGCCAACCGGCCGATCATCGACCACGCCCTCATCGCGGGGGGTGTGCGGCTGGCCAAAGTGCTGAACGACGCCCTGGCGGGCTACCGGCCGGGCAGCGCTGCCGCCGCGCCGGCCACCCCCGGCATCTACACCGACCGGGAGGCTGCCGCGCACCTCGGCGAGACCGCCACCGTGGTCGGCACGGTGGCGGCAGTTTTCCGCGCGAAGAAAGGCACCGTCTACCTCAACTTCGGCGCCGACTATCCGCACCAGACCTTCACTGCCGTGGCGCTCGCGCCGGCGCCGTCGTGGACGGCGGGGCTGGACTCACTCGTAGGGCGGCAAGTGGGCGTGCACGGGACGATCGCGAGCTACAGGGGGCGGGTGGAGATCGTGCTCCGAGGTCGGGAGCAAATCCTGCCGCCGGCGGACGCTCACTCTACTTCGAAGAGCCGGCTGAACAGGTAGGGCTCGGGACCATGCGGACCGAGCTCGGGCAGGTCGTCGGTCAAGGCCCGCAACCGATAACTCCCCTCCCGCTGGACGCTCAGGTTCAACACCGCGATACCGTCCGCGGTGTTCGCGAAGCGCTCGCCTCCCAGGTCGTCGTTGCTCGGCGTGTCCGCGCCGTCCCGGAACAGCCCGAGATAGATGAAGATCCCCGACAAAGGCACCACATTGCCACCGGCGTCCACCAGCGCCACCCTCACTGTGAACGTCTGGTTCTTCCGGACCTCGGACGGCGGCTCCGAGAGGAAGATCAGGCGGTCCACCGCAGCCCCGCCGCCCGTACCCTCGGCAGTGAAGACCACCGGGCTGCCCTGGAGCGAGCCGGCGCGTGCCTCGAGCGTGTTGGTGCCCGGCGAGGTCCCGAGCGTCCAGCCGCCCACCCGGGCAACGCCGTCGGCGTTCGTCGTCTGGTTCGCGCCGCTCGCGCTGCCGCCACCCCCGGTCACCACGAAGCTGACCTGGATCCCGGCCACCGGCTGTCCCTGGTCGTCCAGCACCCGGACCGCCGGACGCACGGGCACCGCCTCGCCGGCCGGCGCGGTCTGGCCCGCGCCTTCGATCGGCTCGACCCGTGAAGGCTGGGCGGGAGTGACCGTTACGACCACGGTCTGGGTCAGCCGAAGCGAGCCGTTCACGGTGGCGGACACCGCTTTGTCACCGGGCACCGAGCTCTCCAGCGTCCCAACCGCGACCCCGTCCGCTCCGGTCGGGCCGGTGGGCTGGGTCAGCGTGTTACCGGTACCGGTGGCCTGAAGCTGGACCGTGGCGCCCGGCACGGGGAGTCCCGAGTCGTCGAGGACGGCCACGCTGATCGTGGCGACGCCGGAGCCGGCAGCGATGGAGGCGGGGTCCGCGGTGATGGTCGAGCGACCGGCGCTCGGCTGGGTTCCACCGCCTCCGCCGCCGTCCGTGGTCCCGATGGCCGTGAAGGTCACCGCCCCGATGTCCGGCACCTGCGCGTCGACGGTATTCGGTCCCGCCTCAGGCCCGAGCGTCCACTCGGCGGAAGCGAAGCCCTGGGCGTCGGTCATGCCCGTCGTCGGGCTGATCGAGCCGCCGCCTGCGCGGACGACCCACAGCACGGTGCGATTGGGAATGGGGACGCCCGACGCGTCCACCAGCCGGACGATCAGCGGATTGGGAACGCGCGCCCCCGGAGCACCGACCTGCCCGTCTCCCTGCACCATCTTCACTTCCGCGGTCGGACCCTGCGGAGGCAGCGTCAGGTCGCCACCTCCGCAGGCCCACACGGCGAGGGCGGATAGAGGCGCGAGCAGACGGGGCGGGCGGAAGGCAGCCATAGGAGGCTATGGTACACCTACCGCAGGACGGAGGGATGGGACGGGCGTCACACAGGCGCGGAGCTACTTCTCACCCCCGCTCCGGTCCGCCTGCCGCCGTGCCTGCGCCAACAGACTGTCGGCACGCTGGTTCGCCTCACGGACGATGTCCGCCGCTTTGCTGTCCGCCTGCTTCCGAAGCTGGTCGGCCGCCGGTTTGGCGGCGGCCTTGAGGATCGGATTGGACGCCTGCGCCGTCAGCGCGTCCGCCTGCTGGTAGCCCTCACCCTTCACCTTGTCCGCCAGTGACTGGGCCTCTTGCCGGATGGCCGCGGCCTTCTGCTCCGCCTGGGCCACGAGCCGCGCCGCCGCGGTGTCCACCTTCTGCGTGACCGCCTGCTTCACTGCCTGCTCCGCGCCTTTGGCCACGGATGACGTGAGGGTGCCCACGTCGGCCTTGACGCTGGGATTGGTCACCGTGCCGCCGAGCTGGATGGCCAGCGGAATCCGGGGCGCGGCGCTCAGGTCGACGCCCGCCTGGCCCGCCTTGGATACGAGGCCGGCGATCGCCTGGTTCGCCTCGCCGCCCAGCATGGAGCGGGGAACCTCCAGGCCCAGGGTGTATTGCAGCGACTGATCGAATCCATTCGAGCCCGACACCGTCATCGTCGTCCCGCCAAGCTTGACGTCGAACGGCTGGACGAAGAGGCGCCCGTCACGGATCTGGAACGCCGCACGGAGAGCATCCAGCGCCGGATTGTCCAGGAACCGGAGCTTGGTCACGTCCACGACCTTTTCCAGCGCCGGGAAATCCTTCAGCACCACCTCGGAGGTCTGCAGCGAGCCCTTCCCGCTCAGCGCCGGGAACAGCGGCATCATGTTCTTCCCCAGCGCGCCGTTCAGGTGCAGCTCGGTCGAGAACTTCCCGACCGCGTACCTGGCGACCGGCGCCAGCATCTGCACCGTGGTGAACGCCTGGAACGCCGAGGGGATGTCCAGCTTCGTCAGCTTGAGGCCGACGTCGAACGTCGGCTTGGACGGCGTGGTCGTCTCGTAGAAGCCGGTCACCCCGATCTCGCCGCCCAGCGTGTTCATCCGGAAGTCTTCCAGCGTAACGCGCTGATCCTTGACCCGGAGCCGGCCGCGCGCGTTGCTCATCTTGAGCCTGTCGTAGGTCAGCTCCGCCACGGTGGCGTTCAGGCCGAAATCGATCTTCGGCGGGACCGGGATGATCTGCAGGTCGCCCTCGCCGGACCGCCATTCGTCCAGGTTGAACCGGTTGCTCTGCACCGCGGCGGTCCCGCGCAGCGTGTCGCCCCGCATGACGAAGGCGAGCAGATTCTCGAGACTGCCCGACGCATTGACGTCGCTGCTGCCGATAGTCCCGTTGAACGACCGCAGCTCCGCGCGCTCGGGGGCCAGGCGGAGCGAGGCTTGCTGGATCGCGAGCGGCTTGGGCAGCGCCTCGCCCTTCACGGT
>JAICLE010000135.1 GCA_025927545.1 Gemmatimonadales bacterium | reverse complement strand
GATCTCCGTCGCGGCCCCACGCACCCGAAGTGACCCATCCCACCGCAATAACCTTTGTACCCGGAGAACGTAGGCTGAGCACCTCCTGAGGAGGATCAATGTCGAAGCTCAGGGTGGCTCTGGCGGCTCTCGCCGTGCTCACCGGATGCAATCGCTCCGCCCCGGACCGCGAGGTTGCCGCCAGCCAGACGCCTCGCGAGCAGCAGGAGATAGCCGGCGCCACGCAACCGCTTACTGCCGACTCGGCGGCGCCCATGCCCTCGCGTGGGTCGCCCCCGCGTTCGTCAGGCACACGGGCCGAGCGACATACGGCGACCCGAGTGCACAAGCGGAGGACCGTCCAGCCCCCGTCCCGGGCCCCTGAGCGGCCGGACAGCGCCTCCGCAGCTGCAGAGGTGAGCGCTCGGGCGGGCCAGAGGGGCGATTCCAGCGTCAGCAGCGATACCAGCGTGAGCAGTGATACGCTGGGCTACAAGTCGTATCCCGGCACCACGAGCACGCCTCCGGCTCCGGCTCCGGCTCCGGCGGCGAACATGGTCGCCGCCGGCACGGTGATCCCCGTCAGCCTGGAGGATTCCGTCAATTCGCGGGTTGACACGTGGGGAAAGCAGATCACGGGGAAAGTCATGCAGAACGTCACGGGACCCAACGGAGAGGTTCTGGTGGGGGCGGGATCACCGCTCCGTCTCACCGTCACCCGCATCATGGCGGCCCGCGGGCATGGGAAGGGCGCGATCGAGATCCTCGCCGACTCGATCACCGTTGACGGGCGTGCCCGGAAGCTCGAAGCCCGGATCGAGTCGGTGCCCTACGAGCTCAGGGGCCGCGGTGTGACCGGGGAGGATGCAGCCAAGGTCGGGGTCGGCGCGGCGGGCGGCGCCGTGGTCGGCGGCGTCGTCACGGGGAAGACCAAGGGTGCGGTGATCGGCGGAGTCGTCGGGGCCGCTGCCGGCGCCGCGGTGGCATCGCAGACGGCGACGAAGGACGTGGTGGTCGCGGCTCGGACGCCGGTTCAGGTGGTTCTCACGGCACCGCTGGTCATCCGGTGAGGCTCGTGCCCAATCAGCCGCCGGTGGGCTGCACCGCGGGCTCCCCCGCCTTTACGTCCGCGCCCCCCGCCCAGGCAATGGCGGCGTCGAGCGCGTCGTAGCCGAACCGGCGGACCTCGGCCTGCGCGAAGTGCTCGGCGAGCCGCGGAGCCAGGTCGGCCAGCCGGCTGTCGGACGCGAGGGCCGCGCGGCGCACCCGCCGCTGGTGGTCGCGTACGAACCGCACGTGCCTGATCAGGCCGGCGAGGTTCTCCCAGCCGGGGAACGCACGGGCGTGGATGACGATGCCCTGGAGGTCACCGTGGGCGTCGATCCAGTTGTCGGCCGTGGCGGCGAGCGCATCGAAATCCTGGGCGCGGAGAGCCTGCCGGACCTCGACCACGAGCACGCCGCGCTCGGGCAGCAGGCGGTGGGACACCGCCGGTCCCTCGGGCAGCGAGCGCAGCCACTCGACGGCCTCGGCGAGCTGGCCGTTGCCGAAGACCCGCACGGGACACGGCATAAGGAACCCGATCAGGCGGGTGGACTCCCGGATCCAGCCGACGTCGGCCACGACCGCCAATCCGTCGAACAGCCGGAGCGAGGCGAGCCCCAGCTTCGCGTCCTCCCAGGCGGCGCCCGGGGTGAACCCCTCGAACTCGGGGCCGACCTGGTACAGCAGGCGGATCCGGCGGCCCTCGCGCCGCGCGCCCTCCACCAGGGGATCGAACACCCGCTCGTAGTCCTCCTTCGAGACCCGGCCCACCGCCTTCACACCGTCGATCCCCGCGGGCAGGTCCTGCAGTCGCTCCAACATGGTCACCCTCCTGTCGTTGGTGCTCCTTTCCGAAGGTAATGGAGAGGACAGGTCCTTCGGAGCGGCCGGCATCCGCTACGCCGGATCGATTCGCACCGCTGGACGGCAGCGCGCCGCCGCCCCAAGTTGGAGCTCTCTCTCAAGGAGCGCACCATGAACAAGGCCACGCTCGACCAGATGTGGGACCAGTTCCGGCAGAAATACGGAGTGTACCTCCGCGTGCTCGAGGCGATTCCGGCGGACCGCTACGCCACTCACCCCGTACCCGGCATGCGCACGCCGGCCGAGCTGGCAGTACACATCTCGGGCACGGTGGTGCGCGACATGGCGGAGGGCGTGGCGAAGGGACGGATCACGGCCGAGGAGTCGTCGGAGGACAAGGTCGCCGCGGAGCTGGGGAGCAAGGCGGCCCTAATGGCCTTCGCGCGGGAGTGCTTCGAGCGGGCGGATGCGGCGGTCAAGCGGATCGGCGACGCGGAGCTGGCCGCGATGGTCCCGACGCCCTGGAACGCGAGCTGGCCCGGCTACGTCTGCTTCTTCATCCAGGGCGACGAATTCGTCCACCATCGCGGGCAGCTCTACGCCTTTGCCCGTGCCTGCGGAGCGGAGCCGCCGTTCCTGTGGAGCTATGCGGAGAACGCACCCGAGTACCGGCCGGCGGCAGCCGAGGCGGCGGCCGGGGCTTGAGGAGCTACCAGAGGCAGCTCCGGTCCACAGCGAGGAACTCGGGATCGCGCTCGGCCGGGACGGGGGCTCCTCCGGGGCGCTGCGGACCGCTCTGGTACTGAGCCCGCCCAAACGGCGCGCGGCCTTTTGCGGACCATCGAGATGGGCGCCGATCTGTCATCCCGAGCGAACGCGAGGGATCTGGTGGGGGAACGGCCCGAGCGTGGCGACGTAGATCCTTCGCTCGCTGCGTTTCCTCGGGATGACGTGCTCCCCGATCACCCCTTCGTGACCGGCTCCAGCTTGTAGATCTCCCGCCGCCCGCTGTCGACGAGGTCGTGGTATCCCTCCATGAGACGCTCCATCTCCTTCGTGTCCGCCTCGCTCATCCCCCCGCCCTGCATCATCTTCTCGAACTCGGCCAGGTTGGGTGTCTCGAACTCGGCCACGAGAGTCCAGTAGCGCTCGCCGGTGTAGTCGGTCATCAGGCGCATGTTGGCCTGGCCGGCGTTGGCCATGATGCGGTTCATGGCCTGGAACTTCTCGACCAGGGGGCGGACCTTGCCGGGCCGGCAGTGGAAGACTTCGCGGATGAGCAGCATGTGAGGCTCCAGGGTATGAATGAAGGTGGGCCACGTCTTCGGCTCAGCGACAAAGGGGCGGAGCAGTTCGACTGGCTGGAGCGGCAGCCGGCAGTGACGGGAGGAGGCCGGCCTGAGGCTGAGTCGCCCATCACCACCCCGTCGCCCAGGCCGCGAACGCGGTCCAGGCGGCCGTTCCGCTGATCATCAGCCGGAGCGGCTGCGACGCGACCAGCACCAGCCCGCCCCACACCGTGGCGGGATGGACGCGCCGGCGGGTCGCCAGGTCGTAGACCAGCATCGCGACGATGAACAGGTCGGTCAGCCCGAAGAACGCCGGGGGCCCCGCCCGAAACACCCACGGGATCCGCGCGAGCGGAGCGCTCAGGAGCCCAATGGTGGCAAGGGTCATGAGCCGCTTGTGGGTCTCCAGCTGCCGGCGGAGCGCGAGGCCGCTCCCCGCGAGGATCGCGAACACCACCATGTCGAACATCGGGATCGCCAGGAACGCGAGCCCCGACACGCCGGGGATCGGCGCCGAACCGCCGCGAACGCGGAGGATTGCGGTCGCGCTGCCCATGACCAGGAGCATTCCGGCGAGCACCGCGCCGGCGACGCCGAGCCGGCGATGGAGGTCGGTCCGGCGCGCGGCGACGAGCGTCGTCTGCGCCGCGAACAGGAGGATCCAGGAGCTGAAGACGACGCCGTGGATGTGGAGCAGGACGCTCAGTGCCGGCGTGCCGTAGTGCAGCTTGAGGAAGTAGCTCCGGGAGAAGCCGGCGAACACGGTAAGGGCGAAGGCGAGGGCCATCGCGACGTAGAAGCGCCGGGTACGGCGGGAGCGGACGGCAACCGCAGGGGCGACTGTCATACTGGGTGATATCCGTCGAGGGTGGTCCGGATGGGAACCACCCTAGTATGAAGCGGGGGGCCGGGGTTGTCGAGACGCTCCGATGGCCAAGGCGCCCGGCTCAGTACAGCCCCGGAATGATCGCCCAGCTCTCCCGCAGATAGCGTTCGTACTCGGGGAACGTAGTCCGCATCCGGGCCTCCTCCGCCCGGCTCTTGATCGCCAACGAGACCACCACGAGCAGAAACGCGAACAGCCCGCGCCACTCGCCGATGGAGAGCGCCACGCCCAGGAACGCCGCCAGGAGCCCGGTGTAGATCGGATGCCGGATCCATCGGTAGGGCCCGGTGCGCACCAGCGCGTGGCCCTGCTTCACCTGCACCTGGGAGCTCCAGTTGGTGCCCAGGTGCCGCCTGGCCCACACGGTGAAGCCGAGGCCGGCCGCCACCAGGAGGGTGCCGAGCACCGGGAAGAGCACGCCGGCCGGCAGGATCCGTCGCCGGAGCGGTTCCGGCGCGAGCCGCGGGGCGGCGAGCAGGAGCGCAGCGAGCATGACGGGCACGCGATGCCGGAGCTGCTGCGCGAGCGGCTCCCGCCAGCGCGCCTGCTTGGCGTTGCGGGCGGTGTACCACCAGTAGGCCAGCCACGAGATCCAGAGCGCGGCCATGGCGCTGGCGGCGATCAGCTCGAGCATCGTACGTCATCCGCTTCGCGCACGCCGGCGCTCACGGCGCCCGCACCCGGGTGAGTTCGGCACACGTCCCCTGGCACCCCACGCCCGCGACCTTGTCGCGCGGCCGGGTGGCCGGCGCCCGGCTGCACCACCTCCGCCAGGACGCCCGGGGAGACGTCCCGGCGGCGGTCCGGACGTCGTCGGGCGTCACCGCGTCCACGTGGGCGACATAGAGCGAGTTGTAGTCGGTGAGGTAGAGGTGGCACTCGCGCGACTCCGAATTGGCGGTGCCCGAAGGGTGGCTGGCGGCAGGGGCGTTGTCCAGCGGCGCGCTCAGGCCGCGGCAAGTCGCCCACGGCGGCGGTCGGCTGTCCTTTCTTCAGGACATGGACCTGTCGGCGGCACGCGCGCTCGTCGTGGCGGCCTCGAGGTTCGACGCGGCACTCCGTGCGTGCGGTCGCGTCAGCCGCGCGCGCGGCGTGGCGGTCGTTCAGCGCGAGTCGGCGACTGCGCGCGGCGGCGTGGCGCCTCGGATGCTCGGCGCGGCGAGATCACATCGGGACCGCGCGTCCCGCGTTTGCCGAGCGGCGCCGGTTCACCCCGCGCGCGCGGCCGCGCGCGTCGCCGTCAACCCCTTGCGGCAGGATGAAATAGGCTCGCGCACCCTCTTCGTCACGGCCGCGGTCGACGCCGCGGCACGCGTGCTCGACGTGGCGGCTCCGACGCTCGGCTCCGCCGATGCGCGGCGCGAGTGCGCGGCTCCGACGCGGCTCGCCGCGAGACCGATGCGCTCGAGCGCGGCCGACCATCGTCTCCGCGCGGCGCGACGCATCGTGAAAATCACCGTGAATTCGCCGCTGCAGCGATTGGCACACCCGATGCGTTCGACCCTCTCCGTCCGGCCGCCGGTCGGGAGGCCGCCGGGGCAGTGGCATCACCGTCCACGAGCGGCGCCCGACCACCGCCCGGCCGAAGGGTGAAGGGAGGGTCGTATGGACAGACTGGTGAGCAGGAGACTGGCGATGGGCGTGCGCGTTCGCGACTTCAGCCACGCGCATCCCTCGGCCGACGCGACGTTCGCGCCGGTGCTGGAGCGGCTGGACACTCGGATCTCCCGGATGGAGGAGCTGGTCAGGCAGCAGGAGGGCGGCTACCTGTCGAAGCATTCCTCGGTGATCCGGCGGAAGGACCTGCGCCGGCGGCTGCGGGACGGGCTGCTCCGGCACCTGGTGACGGTCGCCGAGGTGGCGGGCGAGGAAGTGCCCGGTCTGGCGGAGAAGTTCCGGCTGCCCCGGAGCAACACCAGGCACGCGGTGTTCCAGGGAGTCGCGCGCAAGATGCTGGAGGAAGGCCAGGCCAACAAGGAGGTGCTGGCGAAGTATGGGCTGGCCGACAAGCTGTTCGAGGACCTGGGTGCCGCGGTGGACGAGTTCGACACCTCGGTGGCGGAGACGAACGAAGGGCTCCGCAGCCACGTCGGGGCGCGCGCCGAGCTCCAGGCGCTGGGCGAGGAAGTGGTGCTGCTGGTGGGGATGCTGGACGGGCTCAACCGGTACCGGTTCGAGCACGATGCGCAACTGCTGGCCGCGTGGAAGAGCGCGCGGCACGTGCAGTCGGGGCCGCAGATCAAGGAAGTCGCGGCCGCGCCGGTGCCGACGTCGGGCGGAGAGGTGAAGCCGGCGGCGTGAGATGCAGACGACAGGAGGCGAGAGGCCGAGACACCCAGCGTCTCGGCCTTTCGCGCGCAGAAGCCGATCATATCGGTTGGAACAGCTCCTCGAGACCCAGCGTGAACGGCGCGTCCGCTCCGGCCGGCGCCCACACAAGCTGCTCGCGCTCGACGGCGGGAAAATCGTCGCGCGGCGTCCACACTTCGACCGAGCGCTCGTCACCGTTCACTACCCAGTAGAGCGGAACCGCAGCCTCGCGATAGCGCAGCCGCTTGAGGAACCGGTCGCCCTCGAGCGAGGAGGGACTGAGCACCTCCGCGACGAGCAGGAGCGTGCGCATGCGGCTCCAGGTGAGGGTGCGGGCCTCGCCGGTGGGGACCACGAAGACGTCGGGCTGGACCAGGACGTCCGGCCCCCAGGAGATATCGGCCGGCGAGCTCAACACGACACCGACCGGCTGATGCCGGAGATAGAGCGCCAGCGCCACGCCGAGGCGATGGACCAG
>JAICLE010000112.1 GCA_025927545.1 Gemmatimonadales bacterium | reverse complement strand
CTCGCGCCGGTCGGCGTGCCGGCGGGGGTGCTGCGCGTGGACCTCGACGGCGCGCTGGAGACCTGGGACCACCGCTGGCTCGATGGCTCGCGCGAGCCGCTCGGAGCCGACCTCTCCAGCCCCGCCGCCGGCAGCGACCTGTTCCCGTCCCTGGCCGATGCGGACGCGCGGATCGGCCGGATCACCGGCTTGCCGGACCTCCGGCTCAATCTAGGCGCACTCAGCACCGACGCGGAGTCCGACGTGGGCCGCGGGACTCTGGGGCTGGCGCTGGGCCTCACCCGGTCGCTCACGGTGTTCGGCCGGATCCCGCTCGTCCGGGCGCGGGTCCAGAGCGCCATCCAGCTCGACCCCGCGTCCGCCAACGCGGGCGCGAATC
Organism: Gemmatimonadales bacterium; assembly: GCA_025927545.1. Classification (GTDB taxonomy): domain Bacteria; phylum Gemmatimonadota; class Gemmatimonadetes; order Gemmatimonadales; family GWC2-71-9; genus CAVVWJ01. The sequence goes on along the minus strand of JAICLE010000112.1, from coordinate 9,167 downwards.
CCGGAGCCGAGCAGGAGGCAGGCTTCTTCCAGGAGCTCGACGCCTCGCTCTCTTCGCTGGGCGGCCGCATCGCCGCCGGCGAGTTCGACGCGAATCCGGCGCTCAAGGCGCAGGCCCAGGCCACCTTCGACGCGGGGACGAGCCTTCGTGCGGACCTGTTCGGGCTGCTCGCCGACCCCGCGACCGCGTCGCCGTTCGTTCCCACCGCCACGAGTCCGGCGGGCGCGGCGATCGCCGCTCGGGTGAGCGGCCTGCAGGCGGCGCTCGCGAACGATTTCGGCGTCGCCGGCTTCACCAGCGGCGTGGCGCTCCCCGACAGCCCGCTCTCGCGCGACGAGCTCGTCGGGTTCATCAGCGATCCCTCGGGGCCGATCGCGGAACGAACCGGCGAGTCGAAGGTGACGTTCCGCGGCGATGCGGAGACCGGGCTGGCCCTCACGCTGGCCGACCACTGGGACCGCGGCACGCACCGGGGCGGCTTCCGCGCGGCGATCGAGGGGCTGGTCCGATTCCCCACCGGCCAGGTCGCCCGGACCGACCGGCTCCTCGCGCTCGGCACCGGCGAGGGCCAGACGGACATCGAGCTCCGTCTGACGACCGATCTGGGCAGCGGCTCGTGGGGCGCGCGGGCCGAAGCTTTCTACAGCCGCCAGCTCGCGGGGGATTTCCTCGTGCGGGTGGCGCCGCCGACGCAGCCGCTCGCGGGGATCGATCTGCTGAGCGTGGTGCATCGGGACCCCGGGGACATCGTGAGCCTCGCGGTGCGCCCGTTCTTCCGCCTCGCGCCGACCATAGCCATTCAGGGCTCGGCGCGACACTGGTCCCGGGGCGCGGACGAGGTGGCCTATGCCACGGCCCTGGACTCGGTCCCCGGCGTCCCCGCGTCGGCAGCGGCGCAGGACACCAAGGCGAGCGCGACCGTGCTCGGGCTCGGGCTCACCTACAGCAGCCCGGGACGGCTGCGGCCTGGCGGAACGGGATTGCCGGTGGACGCGAGCTGGACCTACGAGCGGGTGGTCGGGGCCTCGGGCGGGATCGTGCCCGATCGGCAAACGGTGCGCGCGCAGCTCCGATTGTACTTCGGCATCTTCCAGCGCGGCACCGCCAGCAGCCCCCGCAATTGACCACCATGCCGGCCGTTTAACCATTTGGGCCGTGCGCTGGCAGCGGCGTTCGCGGCTGGTGGCTCAAACGGCCAGAATCAACCGGAGTGGCATCAGGCCCATGGATTTGGGCTGAAAATGCCTATAGGCAAGTGGGCGCATCCTGCCCATGTTGTTCCGGATACCAGCAGCCATAGCCACGCACTCGCCTGGCGCAGTTGCACCAGCGGCCTTCAGCGAGCGCATCGGCCGACGTAGCAGGAGACGTGGTGGGTACATCCCCGGTGACCGCACGGACGGACGTCCACATCGCCCCGCCGCCGCCCATGGAGCGGTTCGAGCGGACCGTCAACCTCCTCCTCTCGCCGCTGGACAGCGAGCGGAGCGTCTGGCGGCACGAGGTCACGCGCGCGCTCCGGACCTTCATGGACGCTGACCGGGCGGTTCTGATGCTCTGGCAGGGAGGCACGCCGGCCTACTACACCGACGCCTTCCCCCCGGAGGTGATCCAGGAATATCTCGAATACTTCGCGCCGCTCGACCTCGGCATGGCCCGCCGGGACGCGCTGAGGCTCTCCGTGTGGAGCCGGAGCATGCTCTGGGACCGGAGCACACTGCTACGGAGCGCGTACTTCCACGAGTTCGCCCTGCGCCACGACCTGCAGGATTCCGTCGGATTGTCGCTCGACATCGAGGGGACGCCGACCCACGTGCGGCTGGCGCTGCTCTATGGCAAAGCACCTCTGCCGGAGGATGAAGTTCAGGCCATGCTCCGGCGGCTGAACCTGATCCTCCCCGTGCTCCGCACCGGCCTCGGGATCCACCTCCGGCACGAGCGGTGGCTCGGCGCGATCCCGTCGATGCTCGACCGGGTCGGCACCCGCCTCATCCTTTACAGCCTCGCGGGGCGCGAGCTACACCGCAACCTCACGATGCAGCGAACCCTGGAGCAGGACCCCGAGCGCGCGCGCATCCTGGAAGCAACGGAGGCGGTGGCCCGCGCGGTCACCGCCCATGCGCGCTCGGATGGGCGGGTGTCGATCACCCCGCTGACCACGCCATCGGCCTCGCGCCAGGTGATCCAGACGTCGATGGGGCGCTACCGGCTGCGCGGCTGCTTGCTGGGACCGGACACGCTGGATGTGGAATCGGCGGTGCTGGTGTCGCTAGAGCGGCTCGACCCGGAGCCGCCTTCGCCGAACGAGTTGCGCGAGCGGTTCGGGCTCACGGCGCGCGAGGCCCAGGTGGCCTGCCTGCTGGTGCAGCGGCTCACCAACGACGAGATCGCGAACACCCTGGAGATCAGCTCGCACACCGCGAGGCATCATACGGAAAGCGTGCTGATGAAAGTGCGGGTGAATTCCCGGCGCGCCCTGCGGCAGGTCCTCACCGGCGACACCCGGCCCTAACGCTCCCGCCGTGCGCCTTCCCGGCGCAGCAGCGCCTGAGCGTGGCGCCGGGCCGCGTCTCCCTCACTGTCACCGAGCATCCGCGCGATCTCGCCGACCCGGTCCTCGCCATGGATCGGCTGCACGTCGCTGGTCGCGATCCCGCCTCGCGCCTGTTTGCTGACCACGAGATGCCGGTCGGCCCGGGCCGCGATCTGCGGCAGATGGGTGATCACCAGCACCTGGTGCCGCTCCGCCACGTCGGCGAGCGCGGCGCCCACCTGCGCGCCGACCTCCCCACCGATGCCCTGATCCACCTCGTCGAATACCAGCGTCGCGATCGCGTCCTGGCGCACCAGCACGACCTTGAGCGCGAGCATGAGCCGGGAGAGCTCGCCACCCGAGGCCACCCGCGCGAGGGGCTTGGCCTCGAGCCCGACGTTGAGCTGCACGTCGAACTGGACGCTCTCCTGCCCGTCCGCCGCGGGCTCGGCCACCGGCGTGAGCGTCACGAGCAGCTTCCCGCCGGGAAGACCGAGCCGGGGGAGCAGCCGGTTCACGCCGCGCGCGAGCCGGTCGGCGCCTTCCGCGCGCCGAGCGCTCAGGGTGGCCGCCGCGGCCCGGAGGGCACTCTCGGCCGCGCTCCGCCGCGCGGCAAGGGCGCGGAGATCCACATCGGCGGTGTCGAGCAGGTCGAGCTCGGCCGCGCTCTCCGCGCGGGTCGCGAGGACCGCCTCGATCGTCGGCCCATACTTGCCGGCAAGCGTGAACAGCAGGTCGCGGCGGCGTTCGACTTCGGCCAGCCGCTCGGGGTCTTCCTCGATCTCGTCGGCATAGGACGCGGCGAGCCGGACGAGCTCCGAGAGATTGGTGTAGGCGGCGTCCAGCATCTCGCGCCAGGTGCCCGCGCCGGGGTCGACCTTCTCGAGTGCAGCGAGTGCCCGGTCGGCCACGCCGAGGGCGCCGAGGGCGTTTCCCTGATCGCCCTCAAGGGCATCGGCGATCCGCTGCGCCAGCTCGCCCAGCGCCCCCGCCTGGCTCAGACGTCTCGCCTCCGCCTGCAGCGCCTCGTCCTCGCCCGGCCGGAGCCGTGCCCGCTCGATCTCGGCGACGACGTGCCGGAGATAATCCGCCCGGCGACGCACCTCGTCGCGCCGGGCCGCGAGCGACGCCTCCTCCGCCCGGAGCGCCGCGAGGGCCGCGAATGCCTCCTCGACCGCGACTCGCTCCGCCTCCGCGTGGGCGAACGCGTCGAGAATGTCGCGCTGCGCGCCGGCGTGCAGCAGCGACTGCGTCTCATGCTGCCCGTGAAGGTCCACCAGCAGGGCGCCGAGCTGCCCGAGGACGGCGGCCGTGGTGGGACTGCCGTTCACCCACGCGCGGGACCGCCCCTCGGCCGACACCTCGCGCCGCACGACGATCCGCCCGTCCTCCACGTCCAGGCCGAGGGCGTCGATCTCGCGCCGCGCGGTCGCATCGATTCCCTCGAACGCCCCTTCGAGAATGGCCTTCGACGCGCCGGGCCGGACGTTCCCGCTGGCGGCGCGCTCGCCGAGGAGCAGCGCCAGGGCGTCCACCACCATCGATTTCCCCGCCCCGGTCTCACCCGTGAGCACGTTGAGGCCAGGGCCCAGGTGAAGGGTCACATCGGCAATGGTGGCGAGATCGCGGACGCGGAGCTCGGCGAGCACGGGCGGACGGTCAGGCGGTCAGGCGGTCAGGCGGGCGGCGCTCACCGCACCGCCTCCCGCTCCGACAAATCTCCCCAGTGGAGCTTCTGGCGCATGCGGGTGAAGAAGCCGTCGCCGCCGAGGCGAATGAGGCAGACGCGGTGGTCGGCGCGGCGGACGTCTACGCTCTCGCCGGGCGCCAGCGTGGTGCCCGTCTGCCCGTCGAAGGACACGAGCAGGTCGTCGGCCCACCCCTCCATCGGCTCGATCACGATACGGAAGCTGGCCGGTACCACCAGCGGCCGGACCGCGAGGGTGTGAGCCGCGATCGGGGTGACGATGATCGCCTCGACGCCGGGCACGACGATGGGGCCACCGGCGCTCAGGCTGTACGCGGTCGAGCCGGTGGGGGTGGCCACGATGATGCCGTCGGCGCTGTAGGGCCCCACGTTGTCGCCCTGAATGAAGACGTTGACCCGCACCACGCGGGCGACGCCGCCCTTGTGCACGGCCACATCGTTGACCGCGACCTGCCCGACGCGGTGGGTTCCGTCGTCGCACTTGATCACGGCCTGCAGCGCCTGCCGCCGCTCGATGACATAGCGGCCGGCCACCAGCGCGTCGAGCGCGGCATCGAGCGTTTCGCGCGTGGCGGTGGTCAGGAAGCCGACCCGGCCGAGGTTGACGCCCAGAATCGGGACCTCGCGAGCACCGCACAGCCGGGCGCCGCGGAGCAGCGTGCCGTCGCCCCCGAAGGTGAGCAGCGCGTCGAGCTCGACGCCCTCGAACGACGGGATGGCATGGTTCCAGAACTCGCCGAGCCGCTCCTCGCTGTAGAGATCGATACCGCGAGCGGGCGCCTGGGCGGCCACGTGGTGAAGCACCGACTTGAGGCCGGGGTAGCGCGGATTCCCGACAACGCCGACCTTCATCGCGCCTCGAGGCTCTCCTCGTGCTGCAGCGCGGTGATCCGGCGGGCGATGCCCGCACCGGTGAGGCCGTACAGCTCGAGCTGCTCGGCGCGGGGCGCCTGCTCGATCAGCTTGTCCGGTACGCCGAGGGCCACGACCCGGACCTCGGGATGCGTGGTCTGCAGCGTCTCGGCGAGATAAGCGCCGAAGCCGTTCACGATGGTCCCTTCCTCGACGGTGACCAGGGTCCGATGCTCCTGGACCAGCAGCTCGAGCAGGGAGAGGTCGAGCGGCTTGAGGAACCGGGCGTTGATCACGGCGCAGTCGATACCGTCGGCCGCGAGCAACTCGGCCGCCTGCACGGCGGGCGGTACCATGGTGCCGACGGCGAGAATCGCGACGTCCCTCCCGGCGCGGAGCGGCTCCCAGGTCCCGTAGGGCACGGCCGGGATCTCCGAGGCGGGGCGTGGTTCGGCCGGCGCCTTGTCACGCGGGTAGCGGGTGCAGAACGGTCCGGCGGTGTGTGCCAGGGCCGTCCGCAGCAGCCCGATCAGCTCGTCGCCGTCTTTCGGCGCGGTCACGGTCATGCCGGGCACGGCCAGCATGTACGCGATGTCGTAGAGGCCCATGTGGGTCTGGCCGTCCTCGCCGACGAGCCCCGCGCGGTCCATGCAGAACGTCACCGGCAGATGCTGCACGGCGACGTCGTGGATGACGTTGTCGTAGGCGCGCTGGAGGAAGGTGCTGTAGATCGCCACGACCGGCCGGATGCCCTGGGTAGCGAGCCCACCGGCGAAGGTGACGGCGTGCCCTTCCGCGATCCCGACGTCGAAGAACCGGGTCGGGTACTGCTTCTGGAAGATGTTCGTGCCGGTCCCGCTCGGCATGGCGGCAGTGATCGCCACCAGTTCGGGGTGCTCACCCGCCAGCGCGGTGAGGCCGTCGCCGAAGATCTGGGTCCAGGTGGGCGGCCCGCTCGCCTTCTTCCGGGCCTCGCCGGTGACCGGATCGTAGGCCGCGAGGCCGTGCCACTTCTCCTGATTGTCCTCGGCGAAGGCGAACCCCTTCCCCTTCTGCGTCATCACGTGGATGACCCGGGGGCCGCTCATCCCGCGCACGAACCGCAGTGTGTCGCAGAGCGTGGGCAAGTCATGGCCGTCGATCGGCCCGAAATACCGGAAGCCGAGCTCCTCGAAGAACATCCCCGGCGAGAACATGTTCTTGGCGCTCTCTTCGAGATTCTTGGCGAACTCCACCACCCGGTCGCCGAAGACGCCGCCGAGGGCCAGCGTCATTCCCTTGATCTTCTCCCTGAGCCGGTTGGTCCGCGGGTCGGCCACGATCCGGCCAAGCGTGGTGCTGATCGCGCCGACGTTGGGCGAGATGGACATCCCGTTGTCGTTCACGATGAGAATGATGTCGCGATCGGAGTGACCGGCGTTGTTCATCCCCTCGTACGACAGCCCGCAGGTGAGAGCGCCGTCGCCCACGACGGCGACCACCTTGTGGCGTTCACCCCGGAGATCGCGCGCGGTGGCCAGGCCGAGCGCGGCCGACACCGCCGTGCCCGCGTGCCCGGCGCCGAACTGGTCGTGCTCGCTCTCGGCCCGCTTGAGGAATCCGGAGATCCCGTCCCGCTGCCGGAGCGTGGGAAACGGGCCGTTTCGCCCCGTGAGCAGCTTCCAGGCATACGCCTGATGCCCCACGTCCCAAACCACCTTGTCCGCCGGCGAGTCGAACTCGTACAGCAGGGCGATGCCAAGCTCGACCACGCCGAGGCTCGCGCCGATGTGCCCGCCCGTCAGCGAGACGCACTCGATCAGCCGGTCGCGGATTTCCTGCGCGAGCTGGGGCAGTTGATCCCGGCGCAGGCGCTTGAGGTCGGCGGGGCCATGGATGGTGGGGAGGAGGGTCATTGGCGAGAGGGGCGTGAGTCGTGAGTCGTGGGTCGTGAGTCGTGAGTCGTAAGTTGTGGGGTCCGGCCCACGACTCACGACTGTCTGTCCGCAATATATCCCGCCAGTGCCCCCAGCGCGGTGGAGGGGAGCCCCGCCTGGCCGAGGTGTTCCACCGCGCGCGCGGCCAGCCGCCTCGCCTCGCGGCGCGCGCCCGCGACGCCCAGCAGGCCCACGTAGGTGGACTTGGCGAGCTGGGCATCGCGACCGGCCGTCTTGCCGAGCTCCTCGCTGGTGGCGGTGCAGTCGAGCACGTCGTCGGCGATCTGGAACGCGAGGCCGACCTCCTCGCCGTACGCGGTCAGCGCCTTCACCCCGGCGGGGTCGGCTTCGCCCGCCATGGCGCCGACGGTGCACGAGGCGCGGATCAGCGCTCCCGTCTTGCCGCGGTGGACCTCAATGAGCTGCGGCAGGGTCAGGGTGCGGCCCTCGGCCTCGAGATCGAGCCACTGGCCGCCCACCATGCCTTCGACCCCGCCGGCCTGGAACAGCCCGGCCGCCATCCGGCCGAGCGTCGCTGGCGGCAGCTCCAGTGCCCGGGCGGCCGACGCCAGCACGCGGGCCGCGATCGGGACCATCAGGAAGCCGACCGTCGTGGCCGTCGGGACGCCGAACCGCCGGTGCGTCGTGGGGCGGCCCCGGCGGAGGTCGTCGTCGTCCATGCACGGCAGGTCGTCATGCACGAGGGAATAGGCGTGCACCGTCTCGACCGCCGCCGCCACGCCGGCGATGGCGGGCGACGTTCCCCCGACCGCGCGGTAGGCGGCCAGCACCAGCGCGGCGCGGACCCGCTTGCCCGGGGTCCGGAGCGCGTACGCAAGTGCCTCGCCTTGCGGGCCGCCGATCTCGTCACCGAGACGGTCGGCCCAGGCGGCGAGCAGTCCGTCGGCACACTCGCGGGCCTCCGCCAGTAGGGCGTCGGCGGTGAGGGCGGGCACGTGCAGGGTCATCCTGCGCGGGGCGACGCGCCGGGTCGGCGACGCCCGTCGGCGCCCAGGCGCGACCTACGCATCCAGATCCTGCAGGTGCAGTTCCCCGTCGGCCTCCGCCAGCACTGTCTGCACTGTCAGGTCGGCCGCGGCCAGCCGCTCGCGCGCGGCGCGGAGCCGGGCCACGCCCTCCTCGAACAGGGCGAGAGCGGCGTCGAGCTCCACGTCGTCGGCCTCCAGCCGGCGGACGATCTCCTCGAGCCGGGCAAGCTCATCGGCGATGCTGCTCATCGGGGCTCCACGCGCGCGGCGATGCTGCCATCGGCCACCCGCAGGGTGAAGGGCATGGCGGGGGCGAACTCCGCCCGGCGCTTGAGGACGTGGCCGTCGGCGCCCGTCGGCACGGCGTACCCGCGCTGGAGCACCCGGAGCGGGCTCAGGGCATCGAGCTGGGCCGCGAGCCGGACGAGCTGCTGGCGCCGGCCTTCGAGCAACGCGGCCATGGCGCCCTGCAGCCGGTCGCCGGCGCGCTCGAGCCGCTCGGTCGCGAGGCTGGTCCGTGCGCCGAGGGCGTTGGCCAGGCGCGCGGCGAGATCGTCCGCCTGCCGGCGCACCTCGCGGTGATCGGCAAGCGCGAGCTCGGCCGCGGCGGACGGCGTGGGGGCGCGCACGTCGGCGACGAGGTCGGTGAGCGAGATGTCGGTCTCGTGCCCCACGGCCGAGATGGTCGGCACCCGCACGGCGGCGAGCGCGCGGCAGACCGCCTCGGCGTTAAAGGCGGCCAGGTCCTCGCGTCCGCCCCCGCCGCGGCCGACGATGCAGAGATCCACGTCGGGCAGCCGGTTGACCAGCACGAGCGCCCGGACGATCGCGTCCACGGCCCCGTCGCCCTGGACCCGGGCGTCGATCACGAGCAGCCGGGCGCACGGCCAGCGGCGCCGGGCCACGGTGATGATGTCGCGAAGCGCCGCGCCGGCGGTGCTGGTGACGATGGCGAGGGTGGCCGCGAACCCGGGGATCGGACGCTTCCGGGCCAGATCGAACAGCCCGTCCCGGTGGAGCAGCGCCTTCACCCGCTCGAGCTCCTGCTGCGCGTGGCCGATGGCCGCGGTCGGGATCAGGCGGCTCACGTTGAGCTGGAACTCGCCCTTGGCCTCGTAGATGGCCGGCTTCCCGAGCACGAACACCTCGGTGCCATCGGCGGGCGGCCT
>JAICLE010000083.1 GCA_025927545.1 Gemmatimonadales bacterium | reverse complement strand
GTCAACGTGACTACACCGGACGGCGAGCCCGCTGGCGGCATCACGGTGCGGCTCTCGGTGACCAACAACAATGGCACCGGGACGCAGATCTTCGAGGTCACGCCGGCCGGGATTGCCGCAGGCTACACGGGTTGTAATCCGGCGGCCCTCGTGCCCGATCCGGACCACCCTGGAACCCAGGTAGCGGCCGTGGTCCCACCCGAGGAAACGACGCTGGGCACGGTAAGCCAGGACGGTACTGCCGCGGCCACCAATGCAGTCTGGACCTCGAACCTGTGCATCACCAGCACCGGAGCGGCGATCGTCGTCGCCCAGTCCGTGGCCGACGGGAATGCATCCGCCGGGCTCGGCACCAAGACCTCCAGCAAGATCAACGTGAAGCCCTGACCGACGGCTGGACGCCGGTGCGGCACGAGAAGGGCGGCCCCTCCAGGGCCGCCCTTTTCGCATCGGTTCAGCCTTACTTCAGGCGGGTGCCCGTGCCTCCGCGGATTACCGAGCGGATGTCATTGGCCCACCCCGGCGCATCATCCGGCGGCACGAACGACCAGCTCTCCGCTGAGCGCCCGCCGCCCGCGCTGATCCGCACGCGGCCGCCATCCCGGCGCACCTGCACGAACCGGCGGGTGTGCTGGTCGAGCTCGAGTCCGAGTTTCTCGTTCTTGTGGATGATGACGCTCTGCTTCGTCACGATGATGGACGCCTTCCGGTCCTCCCAGCCGGCTTCGCGGCTGCCGGCATCGTGGGTGTAGCGGAATTGCAGATCGTCGGCGCGTCGGACGATACCTTCGGAGTCGAGCCGCTGCTGCTGGGCGGCCGTGAGCGCACCGGTTTTCTCGCTGCAGGCGCCGGTGGCGAGAGCGGCGCACAGGAAGAACGCCGCGAGGGCGTGTCGGCCCGGCCCGGGCCGATCCTTCGCTCCGCCCAACGTGACTCGCCTCATCCGCCGGTCAGCTTCCTGACGTCTCCCAGCACCCTCCGCTGCGCCGGGCCATCCTTCACCGCCAGAAAAATCGTGTCATCGCCGGCGAGGGTGCCCACCACGTCCGGCCACGCCAGCCGGTCGAGCGCCACCGCTACCCGATTCGCCTCGCCCGGCGGCGTGTGGATCACGACGAGCGCCTCGCCGGCCGGCTCGGCGGCCAGCACGCCGTCGGCGATGCGGCGCACGTTGGGATCGGCCGGGACGATGGCCGACGAGGGCCGGCGGTAGGCGCCGCCGACCTTGATGAGCCGGAGCGCCGCGATATCGCGACTCACCGAGGACTGCGTCACTTCCCACCCCTCCGCCGTGAGCGCCTCGGCCAGCTCCTCCTGCGTCCGGACGGCCCGGGTGCTGATGAGCTCGAGGATCTTCAGGTGACGCTTGCGGCGGTCGGCGGTCACGTGCGGGCGGGCGGGCGGTCGGGAAGCGCGCGGCCGGCGAGCTTGCGGATGGCGCGATCGAAACGGTTGCGCTCGCGGGTCTGCCAGACGCGGGCGCGGCGCAGGCGGGCGCGCACCTGGTCGAGTCCGAGATTGCCGAGGCCGCCCGTGGAGGAGCGGCGGGCGAGGATCTTCGCGTGGCTTGGAGAGGGGAAAGTGTCACCCGCCTCGAGTGCTGCCGCGACTTCGCGGTAAGCAGTCCTGAAGGGTCGGCCTTCATCGACCCGCCTCATCACCTCATCGGTGGCGAGCGCGCCGCCCTCGAGCGCCCCGGCACACCGCGCGCGGTCCACGCCCAGGCGCGGAATGGACTGCGCCATCACGGCCAGCATCGCGCCGGTGCGCTCCAGCCCACGCATGAGCGGCTCCTTGAGCAACTGGAAGTCGCGATGGTAGCCGCCGGCGAGCTTGCCCTTGATCTGGAGCACGGCCACGAGATCGCCCTCGAGCGCGGCGGCGCGGCCGCGGGTCAGCTCGAACAGGTCGGGATTCCGCTTGTGCGGCATGATGCTCGAGCCGGTGGCCAGCTCGGCGGGCAGCACGAGATACCCGTATTCCTCCGCACTATAGACAATGACGTCCTGCGACAGCCGCGCGAGCTCGTGCCCCAACTGGGTGCACCAGAAGAGCGCCGCCGCCTCCAGCTTGCCGCGCCCACCCTGCACCGTCGCGACATTGCGGTCGAGCGCGGCAAAGCCGAGCGCGCGCGCCGCGACCTCACGCTCGAGCGGGAGCGGGACGCCGTAACCGGCGGCGCTCCCGAGCGGCGAGCGGTCCACCAGCGCCCAGACGCCGCCGAGCGCCTCGGCGGTATCGAGCACGCCCTCGGCGTAGGCGCTGGCCCACAGGCCGACGGAGGATGGCATGGCGCGGCGCTGGTGGGTGTAGCCGGGCCAGAGCACCCTGCGATGCCGGGCCGCGAAGGCAAGGAGCGCATCTGCCAGCAGGACCGCGGCGGCGTGCAGCGCGAGCAGCTCGTGCTTAAGGTAGAGCCGCAGGTCGCAGGCGACCTGATCGTTGCGGGAGCGGCCGGTGTGCAGCCGCTCGCCCAGGCCGGGGAGGCGGCGGGTGAGCCACTCCTCGACCGCGGTGTGGACGTCCTCGTGTCGCGCGGCCACCCGGAAGCGGCCCGCGCTCACCTCGGTAAGCGCGGTGCGGAGTCCGGCCCTAAGGCGGCTGTACTCGGTGAGCGAGAGGAGACGGGAAGCGCGGAGTCCCTCGATATGGCCGAGGCTGCCGAGTACGTCCCAGCGCAGAATGCGCGCGTCCCAGGCGCGGTCGTCACCCGAGGTGTAGGCCAGCATCGCGGCATCGGGCGGCGCGGCCGGGGACCAGAGGGTGCCGAGCTCAGCGGGCATGGGCCGGCTCGTCAATGTGGCCGACGTCTCCCTCCGTCAGGTACGCCAGTACCACCTCCGCGTAGAACGCCCGCGCCGCCGTCACTTCCGGCAGATCGACGTACTCGTCCGGCGTGTGCGACCGACGGCTGGTTCCGGGCCCGCACTTCACCGCATCGGCGTGACGGAGGAAGACCCAATCCGAGCAGGTGGGGCTCCCGAACGGCTTGGACCGTGGACGGACCCGCCGCGCCGCCGCGAGCAGGCGTGAGTTCCGAGGCGTCTCGCACGGCACCAGCCGCTCGGACGTCACCACCACGTTCGAGGTGAGCGTGCGGCGCAGCAGATCGGCTACCTCCTCGTGGGTCCAGTCGGGCGTGCTCCGGACATCGAGCACCGCCCTGGCCAGCGGCGGCGTGACGTTCCGGCTCACGCCCGCCTCCAACATGGTCGGCGTGGCAGTCGTGTGGCCGAGGACGGGATGCGACCGCTCGTCGAAGAGACCGTCGAGCTTGAGCAGGTCGCGGGCAAGGACGAGCGCGGCATTCCGGAACTCCCCGTCCGCCGCGGCGTAGCCGGCGTGACGCTGGTCGCCCTCGGCAAGGAGATCCACCATCATCAGCCCCCGCTGGGCGACGGCAAAATCGAGGTTAGTCGGCTCCCCCACGAGTGCCGCCTCGATTCCGCCCGCCATCTCCACCGCCCGTTCCATCGTGGTGTGCCTGGTCTCCTCGCCATAGCCCAAGAGGACAAGGAGGCGTCCACGAGCGGGGCCGCCCCGAGCGGCGACGTCGGCCGCGGCGCAGAGCATCGCGGCGACCGACGCCTTGGCATCTCCCGATCCCCGGCCATAGAGCCTTGTCCCCTCGACGGTCGGCGTGAATGGGTCGCGAGTCCACCCTTCCCCCGGGGGAACCACGTCGAGATGTGAGACCAGCGCGAGCGTCGGTCCGGGGGCCCGTCCGGGCACCTCGACCGTCACCGCCAGGTCGTCCCGCCGGACACGCAGTCCCAGATGGTGGGCCGTGGCCTCGGTGAAGACGGCAAGGGTCTCCTCCTGGCCACTGACCGAGGGGATCGCGACCAGCCTGCCCAGCAGGTCGATCTCATCCGGCAAGATCCACCCCCAGGTAGGTCGCCTTCTCCTTGCGACCCACGATCATGGTGCCGCAGCCGGCGCCGGTGAACACCTCGAGCAGCAGCGCGTCCGGGGCACGGCCGTCGACGATGTGGGTCCGCTCGACGCCGCCGGTGGCGGCGCGGATGCACGCCTCGACCTTGGGGCGCATGCCGCCGGCGAGCACGCCGCTCGCCATGAGGCTCGCCAGATCGTCGGGGTCGGCGAAGGTGACGAGGGTCGATGGATCGCTCCGGTCGCGGAGCACTCCGGGCGCGCCGGTGAGGAAGATCAGCTTCTGGGCCCGGAGCGCCACGGCGAGCGACTCCGCCACCGTATCCGCGTTCACGTTGAACACCTCGCCTTCCTCGCCGCCGGCGAGGCTCGCCACGACGGGGACGAAGCGGGCGTCCATGAGCGTGACCAGGACGCGCGGGTCTACCCGGTCGATGTCACCCACGTGCCCGTAGTCCACCGTGCTGGCCACCCCGGCGTCGTCCACCACCCGGACTGGCGGCCGCCGGTGCGCGGTGATGAGGTCGGCGTCCACGCCGCTCAAGCCGACGGCCTGCACCCGGTGCCCCCGGAGCGCCGCGAGCAGGTCGACGTTGAGCTGGCCCGCGTAGACCATCTTGGCCACGTCGAGCGCCTCGTCGTCGGTGACGCGGCGGCCGGCGACCATGCGCGGCTCGGCGCCGAGCCGCCGGCTCAGCTTCGAGGCCTGCGGGCCGCCGCCGTGCACCACGACGATCCGGATGCTGAGCGAGGAGAGCAGCGCGAGCTGCGCGGCCGCGTGGTCGAGCACCTCCGGCTCGCCCAGCACGTCGCCGCCCAGTTTCACGACGAAGACCTGGTCACGATAAGCCCGGACATAGCGGAGCGCGCCCTTGAGGCCGGCGATGCCCTTGGTGGTGTCGATGGTCATGGAGGCTCCGGATGAAGCAGTCGAGAGTCGTGAGGTCGGGAGTCGTGAGCCATGATGTGTCAGGGACGCCGGCCCATGACTCACGACTCGCGCCCTATGACTTTCAGCAACAGCGCCCGCTCCGTGTGCAGCCGGTTTTCCGCCTGGTCCACCACAACCGAGTTGGGCCCGTCGAGCACGGCGTCGTCGATTTCGACGTTGCGGCGCACGGGGAGGCAGTGCATCACGATCGCCTTGCCGCCGCGGGTGGAGCGGAGGCGGGCCGGCGTGAGGCGCCAGTCACGAAAGCCGGCCCGGAGCGCCGCCTCCTCACCGGGCTTTCCGTACAGCTTCACCGAGCCCCACGACTTGACGTAGACGGCATCGGCGCCCACGGTGGCCTCGTCGGGGTCGTCGATGATATGGACGAACTCTCCCCCGGACTGCTGGGCAAGGCGGCGGATCAGCGCGGTGTCCTCCGGATCCAGCTCGTATCCCGGCGGGCGCGCGATCACGATCTCCATCCCGAGCCCCGCAGCGGCCAGCGCGGCGCTGGCCGGCACGGCGGTGGGCAGCGCCTTCGGGTGCCAGGCCCAGGTGAGCACGAAGCGCTTTCCTTCGGTCTGGCCGAGCTTCTCGCGCAGGGTCATCGCGTCGGCGAGGGCCTGACAGGGGTGCCGGCGGGCACTCTCGAAGTTGATGACGGGCTTCTCGCAGTACTTCGCGAAACTCCGCAGGACGGGGTCCTCGCGGGCCACTGCCCAGTCGGCGGCCCGGGGGAAGCTCCGCACTCCCAGGGCGTCGGCATAGCGGCCGAGCACACGGGCGGCGTCGACGATGTGCTCGACGGTGTCGCCATCCATGACGGCGCCCGGCTCGGTCTCGAGCGCCCAGCTCCCCTTGCCCGGCTCGAGCACGATGGCGTGACCGCCGTGCAGGAACATGGCGGTCTCGAAGCTGGTGCGGGTGCGGAGGCTCGGATCCATGAAGATCATCGCGAGCACCTTCTTCTCGAGGCCGCCGCCGATCTCGCCGCGCTTGACCCGCGCGGCCAGACTGAGCAGCTCGTCGACCTCGTCACGGCTCCAGTCCTCGAGGGCGAGGAAGTCGCGCTTGATCACGCCAGCACCTCCCGGAGACCCGCAAGCAGCAGGTCGGCCTCGCGCGGGGAGAACGAAAGCGGGGGCAGCAGCCGAAGCACCCGGGGGTCGGTCGCGGTGCCCGTGAGGATGCGGTGCTCGAACAGCGCCCGCTGCACCTCGGACGCCGGCCGATCGAGATGCAGACCGAGCAGCAAGCCGCGGCCCGTGACTCGCCGCACCCCCAGGGCGCGGGCGCCGCGCGCGAGCTGGTCGCCCACCACGACCGCGTTGGCAATGAGCCCGTCACGCTCGATCACGCCGATGTTGGCGAGCGCCGCCGCGCAGGGCACCGGCCCGCCCCCGAAGGTGCTGCCCAGGTCGCCGAGTACGAGCGAGTCGGTCAGCCCGGAGCTCGCGACCACCGCGCCGATGGGGAGCCCGCCCGCGAGCCCCTTGGCGAAGGTGAGCGCATCCGGCGTCACTCCCACCGCCTCGGCCGCGCTGAACGCGCCGCAGCGGCCGACGCCGCACTGCACCTCGTCGAACAGCAGCACCGCCCCGCGCTCGTCGCAGAGGCGGCGCGCGGCCCGGAGGAAGTCAGGCGAGCAGTCGCGCGCGCCCGCGAAACCCTGGATCGGCTCGACCAGCACGGCGGCAACGGCATCGTCGATGGCTCGATCGAGCGCGGCGACGTCGTCGAACGGCACTTTGCGGCTGAGAGGCATCCCGGCCCGCCGTGCCGCCTCCTCGTAGCGCTGGCCGTCGGTGCAGGCGAGCGTCGCGACCGTGCGCCCGTGCCATCCGCCCCGGACCGAGACGATGGTCTGCCGGCCGGTGTGACGGCGCGCCAGGTGGAGCGCATTCTCGTTGGCCTCCGCCCCCGAGTTGCACAGGAAGACGCGGCCCAGCGGATCGGGACAGAGCTCCGCCAGCTTCTGGGCCAGCGCCTCGCGCTGGGGAAGCGGTACGGCGGTGGAGTAGAAGAGGAGCTGCTCCGCCTGCTCGGCGATGGCACGCACCACGTCCGGATGACTGTGGCCGGTCGAGGCAACGGCGTGGCCGCCGTAGGCGTCGAGCCATTCGTGGCCCTCCTCGTCCAGCAGCCACGAGCCGCGGCCGCGGACCGGTCGGACCGGCATGGACGCGTAGACCGGCAGGAGTGCCGGCGGCGTGGTCGAGACCGACACCTGCCCGGGAGCAGCGTTCAGCATGGGTAGATGGCCGCCCCGGCGAGTCCCGCCCGCTCGTCGATGCCGAGCGCGAGGTTCATGGCCTGGATCGCCTGGCCGCCGGCGCCCTTGACCAGGTTGTCGATCGCGACCGTCACCTGGATCTCCTCGCCTTCGGGGCTCTCGACGGCATGGATCAGTGCGTAGTTGGTGCCGACCGCGTGTGTGAGCTCCGGAGGCGCCTCCAGCACCCGGACGAACGGCCGATCCTTGTAGGCCTCGCGGAACCAGCCGCCCAATGCGGATCCCGCCGCGCCGTCGCCGAGCGTGGCCCGCGGGCCAACAAAGGCGTGCAGGGTGAGATAGATGCCGCGCACGAACGGCCCCGAGTGCACCATGAGCCGCGTGGCGGCGTCCGGGCGGCCGACCCATTCGCGCCACGCGGCCAGCACTTCGGCCTCGTGTCGGTGGCCCAGGACGGAGTACGCGAACATGTTGTGCGCGCGCATCGGATGGTGCGTCGTGGACCGGGGCTTCACCCCCGCGCCGCTCGAGCCGGTAACGGCAAAGAGCGACGGCGTCACGTCCAGCCCGGCTAAGGCCAGCGGATACAGCGCGAGCTGCGCGGCCGTCGCGAAGCAGCCGGGGGCGGCAATCGCCCTGGCCCCGCGCAGGCGGCAGCCCACGACGTCGGCCAGGCCGTAGGTGAAGCGGGAGACCAGCTCGGGCGCGGCATGAGGTCCGTAGTAGCGCTCGTAGAGCGCCGGGTCGTGCACGCGGAAGTCGGCCGCGAGATCCACGACGAGCCCGGGGCCGGCCTCGAAGACCTCGCCGGCTACGCGGGAGGACTCGCCGTGCTCCAGCGAGAGGAACACCACGTCGCGGCCGCGCGAAGCCTCACCCGGCGCGGCGCCGGAGAACCGCGCGTCGGTCACCGTCGCCAGCGCCGGGTGCACGTCGGCGATCGGCTTTCCGCCCTGGCTCCGGCTGGTGGCCACACAGTCGGTCACCCCCGGGTGCTGAAGCAGGAGCCTCAAGAGCTCGCCGCCGGCGTAGCCGGCAGCGCCGAGGACCGCGACCTACATCGGGCCAGGAGGACGGGGGAGGCGAACTCCTGCCCCATCTTCTCCGGGTTTTCCATCTTCTCCGTCCAGGCATCCAGCGCACGCCGCACCACCGAGACGAGCCCCTCCGCGTCCCGCCGAGCGTTGTGCGCCGGCAGGTCGAGGCCGGTGGTGATGTACACCTGGCCCACCTCGTTGTCGGTCGCGGGGCCGGTGATCGCGGTGATGGACAGACCGAACTCGCGTCGCATCAGCTCAGCGGCACCCCAGCACGCGACGGGGTCGGGAGCGGCCATGATGTAGGCGGCACCGACCCGCGTGAGCTCGGAATCGCGCAGGATGTCCTGCACGCCGTACTCGCCGAGGATGCCGTCGCCCAACTCGGCCACGATGACCTCGGGCCGCGAGGCGGCCAGCCGGTTGAAGATGCCCTTGGCGGTGTTCACCGTGACGCCGGCGTGGGTGCTGGCGATCCCGACGTCGTTGAAGGTGAGCGCCGCGACGGCGCCGGCGTCGCGCATCGCGAGCGCGTCGCGCATGAGCGAGACACCGGTGAGCTTGGCGGCGCACACGCGGAGCCCGCCCCGGGCGAGCCCGCGGACGAGCTCGGTCGCCGCGACGGTCTTGCCGGCGTTCATGCAGGTACCGGCCACGTAGACCACGGGGACGCGCGCCTCGAGCGTGTCGGCAGGCGGCACGGCGTGGTCGCGGATGTGCGCCGGGCGTCCGACCCGGTCGCCGAGCTCGGGGAAGGCGAGGACGGCGCCGAGCACCTCGGCCCGGAACGGCGGGCCGATGTCGGGGTTCACCGAGGTGCAGCGGCCGAGGATGCCGCCGAGGTTGAGCACCTCGACCGTGTCGCCCACGGCGACGTGAGGCGGGACGACACCGGCGTAGCCGCGGAGAGCGCGGCGGGTGCCGAGCGTCCCGGCCAGGACGTCGCCGGCGCGCAGCGCGAGCATGCGCCCGGTCACGTCCTCGATGGTGTTGTAGGTCGACTTGTCCTCGAGAATGCGGACCGCGAGCACGTAGCCTTCAGCCGCGACGATCTCCTCGCCCACGATCACCTCGGGCGGAAGCGCGGCGTTCCGGGTAGAGCTGCTGATCCGGTCGAGACGGACACGGCTGGTGACGACCATCGGCTATTACCTCTTCGCTCGGAGGAGCTCGGTGTGGTTCGGGTCGTGCTGCGGGCAAGGTCACCACAGAGGCACAGAGGGCACGGAGGCTGCTCGGGCACGGAGTGCATCCGGGAGCGGCGCCACCACCCAATTGCTGGTGTTATCCGGGTGCAAGGTTCCCTCCCGGTGCAGGAACCCTCCGAGCCCTCTGTGCCTCTGGGGTGAACCCATCACCGGTGGTCGACTGCCGCCGCGCGCGCGGCGAGCAATGAGGGCACGGCGGAGACGCGGGCGAAGGCGCGGGCCTCGGCGCCGGTCCAGAGGTGGTTCTCCTCGCCGTACGTGGCGACGGAGGCGTCCATCATGGAATGCGGGCTTCGGGTGCCGACCACCTGGAAGCGGCCGGGGGAGAGGCGCACCCGGGTGTCCCCGGAGACCCGCGCCTGCGAGCTGGTGATGAGCGCCTCGATGTCGCGCAGCGACGGGTCGAAGTACTGCCCCTCGTGCAGCCGATCTCCGTAGAAGCGTGCGAGCTGGTCCTTCCAGAACGCCTGCCATCGGGTGAGGACCAGCTTCTCGAGCTCGCGGTGCGCACCGATCAGCAGGAGCGCCGCGCCCGCCTCGAAGCCGATCCGCCCCTTGATGCCGAGCGCCGTCTCGCCGACGTGGATGTTGCGGCCGATGCCGTAGGCGTGGCACAGGTCGCCCAGCCGGGAAACGAGCGCCGGGCCGCCCAGAGCTTCGCCGTCGAGCGAGACCGGCAGCCCCCGCTGCCAGCCCAGCACGATCTCGCGGGGCGGGGGGGCTTCGGCGGGGGGCTCGAGCAATTCGGCGGGAGGGCCGGCCCAGGTGTCGTGCGTCCATCCGCCGCCCCACGTGGTCCCCCAGAGTCCGCGGTTGACCGAGTACGCGCCCGCCGAAGCCGGCACCGGCAGGCCGAGTCGCTCCAGGTAGGCGATCGCCTGCTCGCGCGTGAGGCCGAGATCCCGGATCGGGGTGACGATCTCGAGCTCGGGCGCGAGCACCCTGAGGGCGACGTCGAACCGGACCTGGTCGTTCCCCGCGCCGGTCGAGCCGTGCGCCACCGCCCGGGCGCCGAGCCCGCGAGCCGCGTCCACGACCGAGAGCGCCTGCTGCGTCCGCTCGGCGGCCACGCTCAGCGGATAGACCTCGCCGCGGAGCACGTTCCCCTGAACCAGAAACCGGACGAACCGGTCGTACACCAGACCGCGGGCGTCGATCTCCTGGTGCGACGCGGCGCCGAGCGCGTGCGCCTGCCGGCGGATGGCCGCGCGCTCCTCGGGGGAGGAGCCGCCGGTGTCCACGTACACCGTGTGCACCGTCCAGCCGTCTTCCGCCAGGCGGGGGACGCAATAGGACGTGTCGAGCCCGCCGGAAAAGGCGAGCGCCAGCGGGCCTGAGCGAGATTGCATAGTGCATAAATATGCAAACCCAGTCCCCGCGCGCAAGCCCGGTCGCTACAGCTCAGGGCTTGAACGCGTCCGCCCCCGGGGCCGGGGTCCACGGATGGTCGGGCTCGAAGTGCCGCCAGAGGAGGGCCGAGACGCGGCGGAGCAGAACGTAACCCTCGTTATCGTACGTCCAGCTCTCGTCCTGCTGGTTCTTCGTGATGAGGCAGAAGACGTAGTCGCCCGACGGGGCATTGACGAGGACGACTTCGGAGCGCGACTGATCCACCGCGCCCTGCTTCGACGCCGCCTGCACGGTGGGCGGGAGCCGGGAAAGCGCCTCGCCCGTCCAGTAGCTCCGCGTCAGGTGGCGGTACATCTCTTCGCTCGCGGCGGGACTCACCGCCTGCCGCTGCCGGATCAGGGTCACCAGGCGCGCCATCTCGCGCGGCGTGGTCTGGCCCCAGCCCCAGCGTTCGTAGTCGGCCTCCCGGCCCGGCGTGCGGGCGTTGACCCGGGTGACCGCGAAGCGGTTCCGGCGGAGCAGGTCGTTGATCGCCGCGCCCGTGCCCGCGAGCTGCTGGAGCCAGAGCGAGGCCGAGTTGTCGCTGTAGGTGAGACTGAGCGTAAGCAGCCGGCCCACGGTGATGCGGGCAGTGTCGCTGAGGCCCGCGAGAATGTCGTCCTCGGGATACCGGGCGAGCGCCCGGGGCTCTGGCGCCGTGTCGTTGAAGGCAAACACGCCGCGGGTCATCGCGTCGAACACGCCGAGCATGATGGGCACCTTGATCATGCTCGCGGTGGGGAAGGTGTCGTCGGGGGCGATGCCAGCGATGGCGCCGGTGCGGAGCTGCCGGACGTAGACACCGACCTCGCCGTGGAAGCCGCGGGTGAGGGCCTCGAGCTCGCGCTGGAGTCCGTGGTCGGGATGCTCGCGCTGGGCGGCGGCGGGGATCGTGATGGCGCAGGAGAGAGCGATGACCAGTGGAGCGAGCAAACCTCGCCGGGAGTTCCTCACTGCTGGCTCAGCTCGATCTTTCCGAGCCGGCCCGTCCCGCTGAGCGCCAGCCAGATCCGGCCGCGCGTGCTGTCGGTCTCCATGTGGCGCACGATCGCGCCCGGGGTGGGGATCGGCACAGTCTCCATCTTCTCCGTGCCCGGGTCGAACGCCACCATCATGCCCGTGCGCGATTCGCAATACCAGATCCGGCTGTCGGTGCCGATCGCGATCCCGTAGGGGCCCGCGTTGTCCGAGGGGGAGCGCCACTCGCGCACCTTTCCCGTGGCGGGGTCGAGCGCACCGAGATAGCCGCGCGCGAAGTCGGTGTACCAGACCGTGCCGTCCCCCGCCACCTGCAGCCTGCGCGGCCGGGCCGCCGTGGCGGGCAGCACGAACTCACGCATCCGGCCGGTCGCGGGATCGACGCGGCCGAGCTTGTTGACGCCGAGCAGCGCGATCCAGAGGGCGCCGTCGGCCGCGGGCACGATGCCGTAGGGCACCGAGTTCGGGGTCGGTGAGGTGTACACCACGGTCTTCCCGGTAGCCGGATCGAGGCTCCCGTAGGCGTTGTGGTTGGCGTCGGTGAACCAGACGCGGCCCCCGTGGTAGACCGGCGTGTGCGGGTTGCGCACGGCGGTGGGCAGCGGAAACTCGGTGATGCGGCCGCTCCGCGGGTCGAGCCGGCCCAATACGCCCGCGGCCTGTCCCGTGTACCACACCTGCCCATCCGGCGCCACCGTGATCCCGTGCGGACCGGATGCAGGGGTGGGCGTGGGGTAGTCCACGATCCTGCCGTTCCGCGGATCGAGGTGCCCGATGTAGCTGTTGCGCTGGTCCGTGTACCAGACGCTGCCGTCTGCGGCCACGGCGGGATCGTGCGGGAAGCTGCCCGGGCGCGGGATGGGGTACTCGACGATGGCCGGAGGCGCGAGGCGCGCCGAGGCCATGCCGAGAGCCGACGCGAGGAGCACGAGGCCAGCGACCGGGTGCCTCACCACCGCTCCGCTACCACCCGCACCAGCTCGGCCAGCGCGGCCACGTCGCGCAGATCGGCCACTTCCGCCGGAGAATGGGAGTATCGCAGCGGCCAGCCGAGCGGAACGTCGGGCACGCCCCACTGGGCGAAGACGGAACCGTCGTTGCCGCCGTTGGTGGCGCCGACCTGGAGCGGAATGCGCGCCGAGTGCGCGAGGGTGACGAGCGAATCCACCAGCGCCGGCGGCGTGACCGAGCTGTTGTCGAGCGCCCGCGCCACCGGGCCGGCGCCGAGCGGGGCGAGGCCGAAGTTGGTCCGCTCCAGCGGCGAGTCGGCGGAGACGAAGGTGTCCACCGCGTGCACCCGGGCGGGACGAAGGCCGAGCGCGGCCGCCGCGGCCGCTGCGCCCTCGAGCCCGATCTCCTCGCGCGTGCTCCAGACGAAGATCACCGTGTGCCGGAGCCGGGCCGAAACGAGCCGCCTCGCCGCCAGGACGAGCGCCGTCGAGCCGACCCGGTCGTCGAAGGAGCGGGCCGTCGCCCGGGTGCCGAGCAGCCTGACGTACTGCTTGGGGCTGGTGACGGTGTGGCCCGGACGGATTCCGAGCGCCTCGGCGCGGGCCCGATCGGCGGCGCCGACATCCACCCGCACCATCGGCTCGGCCTCGGGCGAGCCCGCGGCGGCGGTGTCGTGCGGCGCGAACACTCCCGGCACCACTCCACCGCCGGTGTGCACCAGCGCCGGTCGGCCTTCCCAGAGCGTGGGAAAGAGGCCCCCGACCGCAACGGCGTCGAGGGTGCCGTCGTCACGGATCGCGGTCACCTTGAACCCGATCTCGTCGAGGTGGGCGACGAAGACGACCGTCGGCTCGCCCCGGCCCATGGTGAGCCACAGGTTGCCCGCGGTATCGGTCTGCGTCCGCATCCCGCGCGGCAGCAGCCGCTCCACCGTCCCGCGCACGGGAGCCTCCATGCCGGAGACACCGTAGCTCTCGACCAGCGGTTGGAGCACCCGCTCGACCTCGTCGAGGGGCACCGGTTGCTGCGCCGAGAGCACGGTGGGGAGCAGGGCAAGAGCGCAGCACCAGCACGGTCGGCTCACCGCCGGCCGCCGATCCACGCGGCGAGCGCGCTCCGGAGCGAATCGGCGCCGCCAAGCGATGTCGTCTCCACCGGGGTGCCC
>JAICLE010000012.1 GCA_025927545.1 Gemmatimonadales bacterium | reverse complement strand
GGTCACCGCGCCCAGGTCGCCGAAGGGCAGCAGGTCGTGGCGCACCTCGAAGTTGCCGAACAGGGTTCCCCTGCCCGTCAGCCGCCCGTAGTCGAGCCCGCGGTTGGAGTTCTGTCCGCCCAGCACCGGGATGAGCGACTCCCAGGCCGGGATCGCGAACCGGCTGTCGAGGGACGGCGTGCCGCCCATTCCCGAGCCGGCGATCCGTGCGGCCAGTACCGTCCCCTCCCGCACCTGCAGATAGCCGCGCAGCACGACATACTGCCGGGTATATCCCTCTCCGCCGCTTCCCACCTGCGATCCGGCCTCGAGCAGCAGTCCCTGGTGGGTGTTGTACTCGTTGTCCCGCGTGTCATAGATCAGCGCCAGCCGCCCCGACACGTCGTCCTGTTTCAGCTCGCCGGACGGAAACTCGGTCGCGAAGATGGACGGACCGGGCAGTGACGTGAAGTTCGCGTGCTGCACCTCGCCCAGCAGGGCGGCCTGAAACGGCCCGCGAATCCGCCGCGTCACCTCGACTGCGGCCCGGTAGCGGGTGCGGCGCAGCCGGTAGAGATACGGATCGTCCGGGCCCACGGCGTCGCCGTCGTAGGTGGTCCCGTTCCCCAACCCGAAATAGCCGTAGCGGCTCTGTCGTTCGGCCACCGCCTGCGCCGAGAGGCGCCAGCCGTCCCACAGCCCGGGCGCCTTGAACTGCACGGAGGCGTAGCGGCTGCCGCGCGTGGAGATCCCGGCGTCGGCGTTCACCGCCGCGGTATAGGTGGTCCGCGCTTCGTACTCGGCGGGCTGCCAGTGGCGTACCCGGAAGTTCAGCACCGGAGTGTCGTTGGCTCCGCCGGTCAGGTAGGGGAACCAACTGGTGCGCCAGCGTGCGCCGGGCGTCGCGGCGGCGGTGTCCGCCGGCTGCGGCGCCGTCTCCACCTGGGGCACCTGCGCGGCCAGCACCGGCGCCCAGGCCGACAGGAGAAGCACGAGCCCGTGCGCGCGCAACGCGCCACGCGAGACACTCTCCGGCATGCACTGCCTCCGTGGAACGACAGGGTAGGGAGGACCACGGGTCGGGAAACAGCCGGGATTTACGAGGGGGCTGGGCGGAAGTCAACACGGGGCGGGAGGTCGGAAGCCGGCACGCATGCCCACGGGCCCACTCGTATGCACCGCCGGGTGCGATAGATTGAAACAACGGCCGGTCCCGCAAATGACCGGCCTTCACGCGTGACTGGAGCCGACATGACCCGATTGATCTTCTGGGACGTCGACACCCTGTACGACTTCATGCGCTCGGACGGCAAGCTCTACGTGCCGGGCAGCGAAGAAATCATTCCCGCGCTCGAAGCGTTGACCGGCTTTGCCCATGCGCACCGAGTGCCGGTCGTCGCCTCCGCTGACAACCACGAGGCGTCGGACGCCGAGATCAGCGATGCGCCCGACTGGAGCACCACCTTTCCGCCCCACTGCATGCGGGGCACTCCCGGCCAGCTCAAGATCGCGGAGACCGCGCTCAAGGATCCGTTGGTCATCGAGCCCGAGCTGGAGGATCCGGGAGCGCTGTCGCACCGGATCCTGGCGCACCGGGGAGACTTCATGCTGCACAAGCGCACGGTTGACGTCTTCACCAATGCCAACGTCCAGACACTGCTGCGCACCCTTGAGCCCGAGGCCATCGTCATCTATGGCGTCGCCACGGATTTCTGCGACCGGTACACGGTCGAGGGTCTGCTGCGGCACTCGCCCAGATCCGAGCTGTTCCTGGTGACGGATGCGATCCGTGCCATCTATCCCGAGAAGGCAGACCCGCTTCTGCAGAGCTGGCGCGAGCGCGGCGTGCAGGAGGTGACCTCGGCCGGCATCCTCTCCGGCCGAACGCTCGAGCGCTACCTGGCCCTCAGCGTGTGATGCAGGGCACAGCGGCCCCTGCCCCGCTCCCTATTTTCGTGCCTAGTGGGAGTAGGACCGAAAGGCACTTTGCGAGACGTCCGAAAAAACCCTGAGCTCCCTGCTCTGAGGCCGGGCGGGCCATTCGATCCCCTGCTCTCGCTGTTTCTTCCCATCACTCCCCCCTTCTCCAATCATCTCGCGGGAACGGGCATTCGTGCCCGTTCCACCCACCTTTTTATCACCAGGTGTGACCCGGGGCACCGACCCGCCGGCCGCGCGGCTCGATGTTCCTGTCCGTCTACTCACTCGGGAGACGACACCATGCCGCGCGGCGACAAGTCGGCGTACACCGGCAAGCAGAAGCGGAAGGCTCACCACATCGAGGAAGGTTACGAGGACCGGGGAGTCTCGAAGGACGAAGCGGAACGGCGAGCCTGGGCCACGGTGAACAAGGAATCCGGCGGCGGGAAGAAGAGCGGCTCGGGCCGGGGCAAGAAGACCAGCAGGAGCTCGTCGCGGAAGGGCGGCAGGGCCGGCGGACGCGCCTCGGCCGCGCGGCCCAAGTCGGCCCGCTCGGCGTCGGCCCGGAAAGCTGCGGCAACTCGGAAGCGGAAAGCCGCGGGCGGGAGCCGGAAGCGGTCCTCGTCCGGCAGCGCGCGCAAGAGCTCGTCGCGCAAGAGCACATCCCGGAAGAGCACCTCACGGAAGAGTACCTCACGGAAGAGCACCGCCCGCAAGAGTGCCTCGCGGAAGAGCACGGGAAGCCGCGCCAAGCGCTCCGGCAGCCGGAGCAAACGGTAGCGCGGCGGAACTGGATGTCGCCGCGTATGAACGAGTTGCGCCCGCCCGGGTGATTCAGTTCACATCCCGAGCGGCCCCGGCTTCACAGCGCGGCCCGGGTGGACGGTCCCATCGTAGCTCCGTCGGGTGAGGTGCCCGGCCCCTGCCGCGCGACGGTGCACGGCGGGTACCGTCTACACCGGAGTGTGTATGTCGATCCTGAAACGAACCACAGTTCCGGCGATCGTGGCTGCCGCTGCCCTGTGCGCGGCCGTGCCGGGAACGGCGGCGGCGCAGACGGGGGTCAGCCTCGTCCCCTGGGCCGGTGCCTACATCCCCACCAAGAACTCCGTGTCCGACCTCGACAACGCGTTGAGCCGCGACGTGAGCGTCATCGGCGGCGCGCGCCTCACCTTCTGGGGCACCGGCAGGCTGGGCTTCGAGGCGGTCGGCGGCTACGCACCGGCCAAGATCTCGGGGACCACCATCAATGAGAAGAACACCGACCTGCTGGCCGCGAGCGCGCGCCTGCTGCTGGCACTGAGCCCGGTCACCAACCCCGTCGGCTTCTACATCGCCGCCGGTCCGGCACTTCTCACCCGGGGCAAGAATCCGCTGGACGACGACAGGAGCAAGACCGACTTCGGCGCCAACCTGGGTGCCGGGTTCCGCTTCGCGCTGAACCAGTCGGGCAGCACGGCACTCCGGCTCGACCTCGAGGATTACATGTACAACGGCGACTTCGGCGGCGGGGACTCGTTCCAGAACGATCTGGTCACGTCACTCGGTCTGTCGATCTCGCTCGGAGGCAACGCGGGGGCCAACGACTAGCTCTCGGCGGGTCACCGGGGCAATCAGAAGGGGGCATGACATGCGTCATGCCCCCCGTGCTTCGCTCAGCCTGCTCCGTTCGCCCCGCGCCGCGAGCGTGTGCCGGAGCGCCTCCGCCAGCGCCGGTGCGGTAAACGGCTTGGCAAGGAAGGCGACGTTCTCCTGCACCACACCCTGCCGGAGCACGACGTCGGGGGTGTACCCGGACATGAACAGCACGGCGAGCCCGGGCTGAGCCATCGTGAGCTCCTCGGCCAGCTCGCGCCCGCTCCCACCCGGCATGACGACGTCCGTCAGAAGCAGGTCGATCCGGCTGCCGGCCTCCGCGGCTCGTACCCGGCCTTCCGCGGCGCTTCCCGCCGACACGACGGAGTAGCCCAGCTCCTGCAGCATTCGGAGGGTCACGCCCCGGACGGTCTCGTCGTCCTCCACCAGCAGGATGGTCTCTCTGCCGGATCGGATTTCCGGAGCGGCTGCCGCGCCCGGCACGCGGGCCCGGGCTCCATCCTGCGGCAGGAGCACGGTGAACCGGCTGCCCCGGCCCGGCTCGCTCTCGACCATGATGTGACCGTCCGACTGCTTCACGATCCCGTAGCACATCGCCAGGCCGAGGCCGGTGCCGGCGCCCGGCGGCTTGGTGGTGAAGAACGGCTCGAAGATGTGGGCCTGCACCTCCGGCGTCATGCCGACGCCCGTGTCCTCCACGTCGAGCGCCACGTAGCTCCCCGCGCGGGCCTCGGGATGCAGGCGTGCCGCCTCCTCGGTGAGCGCGGCCTCGCGGGTCCGCAGGCGCAAGGCGCCTCCCGAGGGCATCGCGTCCCGCGCGTTGGCGACGAGGTTGAGCACCACCTGCTCCAGCTGGCCCGGATCGACCCGGGTCGGCGCGAGCGGCTCCGCGAGCTCCGCCGTCACCTCGATATCCTCGCCCACCAGCCGGCGCACCATCGGCGTGAGTGCGGCGACGGTCCCGTTGAGATCCACCGACGTCGGCACCACCATCTGCCGCCGCGCATAGGACAGAAGCTGTGATGTCAGCGCCGCCGCCCGCCGCGCGGCCCGCTCCACTTCGGCCAGGTCCTCGTGCACCACCGCGTCCGGGGGCAGCCGCCGCTTCACGAAGCCGAGGTAGCCGATGATGCCGGTCAGCAGGTTGTTGAAGTCGTGCGCGACGCCGCCGGCCAGGTTGCCGATCGCCTCCATGCGCTGGGACTGGATGAGCTGGTGCTCGATGCGACGCTGCTCGGTCACGTCCTGTGCCACGCCGATCAGCCGCACCGCGTCACTGGCCTCGTCCCGGAAAATCTGGCCGCGGAGCGCCGTCCAGCGCTCCTCCGCCTCGGGCGCGGCGGCGCGGAACTCCACCGTAAATCCGGCGTGGCTGGCGAGCGCCGACCGCATCCGCTCGGCGACGGCGTCGCGATCGTCGGGGTGCACCCGATCCAGCAGCCCGGCGAACGACGGATCGCCGCCGCGCGGGAGGTCCACGATCCAGGTTTCCATCTTCGCCGCTTCCAGGGCCAGTCGGAGGCGCGCCTCGCCCTGCCGGAGCGCGCCCTGCTGCGCCGCGACCGTCGCGACCATGTGGTTGAACGCGTCGGTGAGCGCGCCGATCTCGGCGCCCTGCCCGGTCGGCACTCGGAGGCGGTATTCGCCGGTCTCCGAAATCGTGCGGGCCGTGCCGGCGAGCGCCAGCAGCGGCGCGGACACGGAGCGGCCCAGCATGCCGAGCAGCAGGACGCTCGCGGTGCCGAGCGCGAGCAGGACGACGGCGGCCATGATCCCGTACTGCGGCAGGCGACGCCAGAGCGGGGGAACGTCGTACTGCAGCGTGAGCCAGCCGACCAGTTGGCCGTCGACCTCCATCCGGTCGATCAGGACGAGGCGGTCGGCAAGGAAGCGGACACCGGCCCGAAGCTCCGTCGGGGCCGGCGGCGCGCCCGGAGAGGCGTACCGCGCCACGATGGTTCCGTCGGGCCCGAACAGGCTGGCGGAGAGGATCTCCGGCCGGGTGCGAAGGGTGGCGAGGTTCTCGGCGGCCGCGTCGCGGTCCTTGAACTGGAGCGCGGCCACGCTGTTGGCCCGGATGAGGTCGGCCTGGGTCCGCGCGTCGCGCACGGCACGCGGACGGAAGGTGGTCACCTCGTAGAGCACCACCGCGCCGCCCGCCAGCAGCAGGGCGATGATCGACGCGACGCCGATGAGCAGCGCGACCTTCTGCCGGATCGGCCGGTTCAGGAGCCAGGCCATCAGCGGGCCTCCGGCGGCCCGCCGCTCACGCTCATCGCGAGCGCGAGCACGCGCGAGCTGATCTGCAGCCCGGCGCGGCGCACCGCGTCGGCGTCGATCTCGAAACGGAGGGTCTCGTGCACGAGCACGAACGCAACCATGCCGCCGATGCCCAGGAACTCCGGGCCGTCCCCGACGGTCAGGGTCGGCGAGTGGCGCAGCGCGGCGAGCCACGCCCGGGCCTCGCGCGATCCGCCCGCCACGAACGCGATATGACAGTCGCCGGCCTGAGCGGGGGCATCGGGCTCGAGCACGCGGATCGGCCGTCCCCGTGACCGGCGGCCCTGCACGCTCTGCCGCACGACACCACCGAAGGAATTCTCTCCCAGCACACACAGATTCACCGGCGCGTCAGCATCGGCGAAGGTGCCCGCCGGCCAGTCCACGTAGCGGGTGAAGTTGAGCAGATAGGCCGCCTTTACCGCCTGCTCCGGGGCGGCGGGCGAGGTCTGCGCGCGGGCCGTGAAGACGGGAGCGGCCGTACACCCCAGCGCCACGAGCCAGCGTGCGACGAGGAGCGTGCCGGGCCCCGGGCTCAGAAGCGCCATTCGAGCTGCAACTCGCCGCGGCGCTGGATTTCCCGTTGCGGCTGGCTCCAGAACTCCGGGTGCTGCGCGTGGAGCAGGTCGCGGCCCACCAGCGAGAAGGTCAGCCCCGGGCGCGCGC
This sequence comes from Gemmatimonadales bacterium, assembly GCA_025927545.1. Classification (GTDB taxonomy): domain Bacteria; phylum Gemmatimonadota; class Gemmatimonadetes; order Gemmatimonadales; family GWC2-71-9; genus CAVVWJ01. Next base: position 46,328 of record JAICLE010000012.1, on the reverse strand, counting down.
TCCAGCCGAGCCGCGCGTCGGCCTCCGCATACCCGGGGACGCGCGGCTGCGGCAGCACACCCACGTAGCGCAGCGCCAGGTCCACCTCCAGGCCGCGCGGCAGGTTGAGCGATGAGCGGAGCGCCGCCTGGTGCTCCGGGTTGTAGCCGGGGTTGACGTTGGGGAAGCTGCCGGGCGGCGCATCATCAGTGGGCTGGATTGCCATCTTGAGCAGCGTATAGCTCCCCTGGAGCCGGAGCGCGGGGTGCGGTTGCCAGGTGGCGGCTACGGTGCCGCCGTAGGCGTGGCCACGCGCGTCGTTGTCCACCCGGAGCGGCTGGACCACGTTGCCGTCCTGCACGAACGGCGGGAGCGGGGTGATCGAGCGGATCCGGTCGTACCAGCCGTAGTAGAGCGACAGGTCGGCGGAGAGCGTGGGATGCACCAGGACCCGGTAGCCGCCCTCGAGTGATACCAGCTCCTCCGACTCGAAGTCCTCGTTGCCGTCCACCCGCACGATCGTGAGCGGCGACGTCGGGAGCACCTGCGTGACGAAGCGCACGTCGGCGTCCAGCCGCGACGGAATCCGGACCGCGCGGGAGACCGCGGACCACACGGTGTGTCCCGCGGCCGGCAGCCACAACACGCGGACATTGGGCTGCAGCTCGAGACCGGAGAGGTCGTTGTGCTCGAGTTTGGCGCCGAGGGTGAGATACCAGCGCTCGGGGGACAGCTCGATTTCATCCTGGGCGAAGCCGGTCACCAGGTGGGTCGTACGGGCGCCGGGGACGAGGGCGGTGGGAAAGGTGCCCGAGACGGTGTCGGAGTTGATCCGGTAGCCCAGTCCCCAGACGAAGTCGTGCCGCCGGCTCAGCGGGAGCCGATACTGCATGTCGATGTCGGCGATGTCGACCGCGATCCGGCCGTAGGAGCTGGGAAGCTTGCGGATCGAGCGGTCGTAGTAGGCCTGCACCTGGAGGTCGGAGGCCTCACCCAGACTCCGGGACCACCGGGCGAGCAGGTTGCCGCCATGGGTGTCCAGCTCGTCGTCGACCACCCTGGTGAACGGCGGCCCCAGCACGGCCCCGCGGACGTCCTGACTCCCTGAGGCAGCGTACAGGTCACCCTGGAACGTCAGCCGGTCACGCGACCCCGCATCCAGGTCGGCGCGGAACCCGCCCTGGCCCTGCTGCCAGTCGTCTTCCCCGAGCTCGCCACCGGCCAGGTGGGACGGCGCCCGATCGAGGAAGCTGCCGTAGACCCGGAGCGCGCCGCCGGCGCCGAGGGCGGTGCCGTAGCGGGCGGTTGCATTCAGGTGCTCGGCCGTGCCCGCGTGGACCGCCAGCAGCCGGCTCCGGGTGTCGGCCGCGGAGCGGGTGATGACGTTGATCACGCCGTTCACGGCGTTCGAGCCCCAGAGGGTCGCGCCCGGACCGAGGATCACCTCGATGCGGTCCACGTCCTCCATCACCACGTCCTGCACGTCCCAGAAGGTGCCGGCGAAGAGCGGGGAATAGATCGCGCGTCCGTCGACCAGCACCAGCAGCTTGTTGGGTGATTGCTCGGCGAAGCCGCGCGCCGTGATGGACCAGTCGCGCGCGGTCACCCGCGCCACCTGCAGTCCGGGGGCGAGCCGCAGCGCTTCCGGCAGCGAGCTCGCGCCGGAGCGGCGGATGTCCTCGCGGGTGATCACGAAGACGGCGGCGGTGGCGTGGGAGGCGGGCTCAGGCCGGCGGGAAACGGAGGTGATGCGGATCCGGCCGAGCTCTTCGATGTCGAGGTCGGCCACGTCGGAGGCTCCGGGGGCCGGTTGCTGCGCGCCGGAGGGCCGCGGAGCAGCAAAGGCGGCCCATGCCGCGAACGCGAGCGCGAGCGACCCGCGCCGCCTCAGCAATTCTGCAGGAGGCTGGCTACGTGCCGTACCAGCTCGTCGGCATCGAACGGCTTCCGGAGGAAGGCTTCGGGCTGGCCGGACCGCGGCCCGCCACGGGTCAACTCCACGTCATAGCCGGAGATGTAGAGGACCGGGAGCCGGGGCCAGCGCTCGCGCAGCCGCCGGCCGAGCTCCCAGCCGTCCATCACCGGCATGCGGACGTCGGTGACCACCAGGTCGAACGCGCCCGAGCCGCGCAAGGCCAGCCGGAGCGCGTCGTCACCGTGACGGGCGGTCCGCACCTCGTAGCCCTCGTCGGCGAGGAGTCGTTCGATGACGCTGCGGACCATCGGGTCGTCCTCGGCCACGAGGACGCGCCGCCGCGCGAGAGGCGCGGGGGAGGGCTCCGGCTCCGGCACCGGTTCGGGGCGCCAGGGCTCACTCAGGTCCGGAGACTCGTCGGTGAGCAGAAACAGGGTAGGGATAACGACTCCGACCGGGTGAGCGACGTGATGAATTGCAGGGGTACGATGGATGTTACGAGGCGGCGGAGTCCTGTCAAGCGGAGCGCGCCGGTCCTCCGCCGCCTCCTGCTCCGGTGCTACAGTTTGAGATTGACGTCGATGTCCACCATGAGCGCTGGTGGCGTGTCCTCGAATACCACGCGCCGGTCCACCGTGCGGATGACCATCCTCTCGACCGGCCCCTTCCCCTTGCCCCGGCCATGGTTCCCGGCGCGATAGTAGACCACCTGGGTGGCCCCTACGCGCTCGACGCGTACCACGGTATACCCCTGGCGCACGAGGACGTCACGGGTGACTGTGACGGCGCGATCGGACGAGACAGCGTAGTGCTTCTCCTTGCTCTTTCCCTGGGCATGAACCGGTGCGACAGAGACCGTGACTGCGGCGAGAGCGAGCGCGAGGCCCGCCGCGAGGCGGCGCGGGTGCATCGTACCTCCAGGTGGGTGTGGGGCGATCGGCCGGAAGCGGGCAAGAAGCGTGCGGTGGTGGCACGCGGGAGAAACTGATGGCCGGGCGCCGGTTGGGTCGCCTTGGCAGGTGCTACTGCCGATGGTTGCAGCTCCGGAACGGAGTAGGTTGCGAAACTGGGAGGCGGAGTGCGGCTGGGAGGGGCGGTCGGAGCCGCCACACTCGGGCTTCGCGGGAGCGCTCAGCCCTCTTTTCGCACTTCCGCCGCCGACTTGTCCTCTCGGAGTCCCAGATACCGCGGGTGCCTGAGCAGCCCGGCCGGCGTCCATTCCCCGAACCCGATCTCCACCACCAGTCGCGGGGTCACCCACTGCACCTCGGCTGCCGGCGCCGGACCCGGCGCGAAGGGCGAGGTGCGCCGGTGGAGCGGCGCCAGCTTCCGCGACAATAGTTCGAGCGTGGCTCGGTCGTAGCCGGTGCCGACCTTCCCCGCATAGCGCAGCGCGCCGTGCTCGTAGTAGCCCACCAGGAGCGCTCCCAGGTTCTCCCGGGAGCCCTTGGGCGCGGTGTATCCGCCCACGACGAATTCCTGCTGGTGCACGCACTTGATCTTGAGCCAGTCGGCCGACCGCGCGCTCACGTACCGGCCCTCCGCCCGCTTGGCAATGATGCCTTCGGCTCCCTTGGCGCACGCCTCGCGGAACATCGCGGCCGAGCCGGTCGTGCGAAACGGCGTGAATCGGATGGGGTCATCGTACCAGACCACGTCGCGCAGCACCGCCTTGCGGTCCACCAGGGGAAGATTGGTCAGGTCGATGCCTTCGTAGAACATGCAGTCGAAGAGATAGAGCTCGACTGGAACCCCGCTGCCGCGCGCGCGGGCCTCGTCACGGAGCTGCATGCGGCGCTGGAGCCGGGAGAAGCTGCTCTGCCCGGTCGCCGGATCCACTGCGACGACCTCGCCGTCGAGCACCGCGTCGCCCCGGACCGCGAACGAGAGTGTGTCGACCAGCTCGGGATAGGCGCCGTCGAGCGGCTTCCGGTTGCGGGAGAAGAGATGGATGTTTCCCCCGCTGGCGTACACCAGGACACGCACGCCGTCGAGCTTGGGCTCGTAGATCCACTCGCCCCCGCGCGGCGGCGCATCGGCCAGCGTGGCGAGCATCGGCGGGATCCACCCCGGCTGCGCGCGGTAGCGGAGCCGGGCGCCGGCCGTCCGGGAGAGCGCGTCGAGCGGCCGGCTCACGGTGCGCTCTCCGCACCGAGCACTTGGGCCAGATCCTGCCGTGCGTCGAGCATCTCGTCCCAGGCATCGCCTTCGCGCTCGAGCAGGTCGGGCGCGGTGTGAATGGTGAAGTCGGTGGGATAGACCCGCTCGATCTCGTCCCAGGCGAGCGGCATGGACACCGTGGCCGCGGGATGGCGGCGCGGGGAATACGGCACCGCCAGCGACTTCCCGCGGCTGTTCTGGTTGTAGTCGAAGAAGATCTTGCCGGTGCGGCGGCGGACCGCCCACTCGATCGTGACCTCCTTCGGCCGCTCCTGCCGCACGTGCCGCGCGATCGTCTCCGCCACCCCGCGCGCCGCGTCGAAGTCGAGGTCGCGCACGATGGGGAGATAGAGGTGCAGCCCGGTGCGCCCCGAGGTCTTGATGAAGGTCACGAGCCCGAGCCCCTCGAGAATCTCCCGGATGCGAAGCGCGAGCGAGCGCACCCGCACGAACGCGCGCCGGTGCAGCTCCGGCTCCTCGCCGTGCCCCTCTCGGCCGGAGTAGAGGTAGGGGTCCAGATCGAAGACGATGAAGTCGGGATAGTTGAGGATTGAGCGCTCGAGCGCCGCCTCGGAGCCCGTGAACTTGCGGCTCCGGCCCGTGGCGTCCGGCTCCGGGTTGGTGCGGGAGAACCAGCCGTGCAGCTCGAGGCCCGCCATCTGACCGAGCCAGAGCAGGGTGGCGAGGTTGTCGCACAGGAGATAATCGCCGTCGCGGTCGTTCACCGCCGAGTGGATCTTCACGGTCCGCGCGAACGGGGGTGCCGGCTCCCAGTGCTTCTGGAAGAAACTCTTTCCTGTGACGCCGTTGGGAAAGCGGGTGACGAAAATCGGGCGGTCCGCCAGGTGCGGGCGAATGAACGGCCACACGCGTGTGAGATAGCGCAGCAGGTCGCGCTTGGTGGCGCCCTTCCGACGCCCCTGGCCGGGCCAGAGCGGCTTGTCGAGACTGCTGACGGGCAGCTCATGGCCGTCTACCGTCAGCGTGGTGCGCTCCTCGGCTTCGGCGAGTTGGTCGAGAACATCGCGAGCGGCTGCGGCAGGGCGGCGCTTCGTCATGGATTCACCACAGAGGCACAGAGGCACGGAGGTACACGGAGCGGCTCCGGTGGCCATTCACCACGAAGGCACGAAGGGCACGAAGGTTCACGAAGAACAACAGACGATTGGTTGTTGTCTCCGTGTACCTCCGTGCCTCTGTGCTTCTGTGGTGAATCGGATCTTCGCGCTGCACGGCGCTCAGCTCACCTTGCGCGTGCGGGACGTGCGAGTCCGCCGCCGGGCCGGTGCCTTGGCCGCGGCCCTGGCCTTGCCGCCCTTCTTGGCCGCCTCGACGCTTCGCCGGAGCGCGTCGGCCAGGTCGATCACCCCGGTCTCCCGCGCCGGCGGCGCCTTCACCACCTCGCGCCCCTCGAGCTTGGCGTCGATGAGCTGCGCGAGCGCTTCGCGGTAGTGGTCGTGGTACTCCTCGGGCTCGAACGGCTTCCGGAGCAGCTCGATGAGCGTGAACGCCATGCCCAGCTCGCGCTCGCTCACCTTCGTGTTGTCGAGGTCCACGTCGGGCTGCCGCACCTCGTCCGGGTAGTACAGCGTCTCCAGCGCGATCGCCCCGCTCTTGGGCCGGATGGCGCAGAGCTGCTCTTTCTTCCGGATCGTGATGGTGGCCAGGGCGGTGAGCTGCTTCTGCTCCATCGCCTGGAGCAGCAGGGCGTACGGCTTCTCCGCGCGCTCATCGGGCGCGAGATAGTAGCTCCGCTCGTAGTAGACCGGATCGATCTCCGACTCCTTCACGAACGCGGTGAGCTCGATCGTATGCCGGCTCGGGAGCGGGAGCTTCTCGAAGTCCTCGTCCGTGAGCGTGACGTACTGGTCCTTGGCGTACTCGTAGCCGCGCACGGTCTCGCTCCAGGGCACCTCGACCTCGTCGGTCGGGCACCAGCGGAGCTGCTTGAGCCGAGTGCCGCAGGTGGCGTGGAGGAGGTTGAAGCTGATGTCCTTGCTCTCGGTGGCGCCGAACAGCTTCACCGGGATGCTGACCATCCCGAAGCTGATCGAGCCGCTCCAGATCGCTCTGGCCATTCACCCTCCCCTGGCACCGGCCCGCCGGGCCGCGTGAACGGAAGCTGCGGCGGTTTTCCACACCGCGCGCGGGATATCCACAGGATTGTCAACATAAGTTGTTGATAACTAACAACTTACGCTGACCGATAATCTAATCTGGAAGGGGACGTTGCTGTGGGGGGAATCACACCGGCTTCAGGGCCTGGGCGCCGCCTCCGTGCCGCCCACTGCCTGCAGGATCCGCTTGAGTGCCGACGAGTCGCGGTGCCGCGACTGGGTGTCGAGGCTGTCGGCCCCGGGAAGTGCAGGGGCGGTGAGGTCCACGTCGATGGCGGCGGGCGCGGTAACGAGTCCCGAGTCGGCCGCGCCGGCGCCGGCAGGTCGTACAGGGGCCACCGCCGGCGCGGGGACATTGGCGCGCGGGTCGAGCGCCGCCGCAAAGCCGGAAGACGCCGGCGGCAGGGGCGCGGACCGGGCCGGAACGCTCGAGGTCGGCGGCAGCTTGGGCGGCAGCCGCGCCGGCTCGGGCCGAGCCGACGGCTGCGGCATCGCCGGCCGGGGTGCCGTAGCATCCGTCGGCGCGGCAGCCCTGCGCGCGGGTGAGAACGCGGAGACCACCAGGTAACCACCGAGCGCCAGCGCGAGCGCCAGGCCCGCGAGGTGGAGCGGCCGCCGGGTACGCTCGCCCTGGCTCGAGCGGTCGGACACCGGCTCCTCGGCCGGCGTGATCAGCGGATAAGTGATCTTCGGAAGCTGCAGGACGGGGGACGTGGTCACGGGCAGGATAGCGCCGTCCGCCGCATCCGCAGGGTCGCCCCCCGAAATCGGCTCGCTCTCCCGCTCGAGCTGGGCGGGCTCGGGCTCCTGCACGAAGAAGATGGGCATGGCCGCGGGCGCATGGGCCATCTCGACGGCCGGCGCCTGCGCCGGGAGCACGTCCTTGAGGCCGGCGCGCTCGCTCCGCGGTCGCTCCGCCGGTGCGGGCGGCGGAATCTCCACCGGCTGTCCGGCGGGGGTCTCGATCACTCGTTTGTAGTGGGGATGGAACTCGATCGGCAGCCACTTCTCCGACGCACCGTGATAGATGCGGGCGCGTGAGGTGATGACACCGTTGCGCACGCCGGTGGCCAGCTCCTCGATCGTGCGGAAGACGGTTACCTCGCCCGGCGCGAGCTCGATCCGGTACATGCCACATCCTCTGTGAATGGCGATGGACCCGCATCAGCCTGCCAATTTCGTGCTACGGGCCGGGTGCATCCTTCTGCACGCGGAACGGGGGACGGGGGCGCGGGCCCCTCGATGCGCGGCAGGCTCACGAAATCGCGGCGCCGCAGGGAAGGGTTGGCCGTTGATGGAGTTATCCGCCCCCCGGCTGGCTGCGGGTCCGCCCCGCTCGCGCGGTGCGGTCCGGACGCGTGCCCTCGGCTCGTGCGCTGCCGCACTGCTGTCCCCCGGCAGCGCCGTAGTTTGCGAGACTGGCCGGAGCTCTCGCCGGCTGTCTGGAGGGGCGATGGGTGGTGAGACAGGCGAGCGGATGGCGACGTGGATCGCCCGGGTGCAGGGCGGGTTCTATCTGCTGACCGGCCTCTGGGCCATCGTGGACATCGACAGCTTCCAGCGGGTAACCGGCCCCAAACTCGACCTGTGGCTGGTGAAGACGGTGGGCGTCCTCGTCGTCGTCATCGGCGTGAGCCTGCTCGCCGCGGCACGCGAGCGGCGCTACGGCGCGCCCGTCCTGGTGCTCGCGGTGGGAAGCGCGCTGGGCCTGGCCGGGATCGACTTGGTCTACGCGCTGGGCGGCCGCATCTCACCGATCTATCTGCTCGATGCGGCCGCTGAGATCGTGCTCGCCGCGCTTTGGGGCATCGCCCGCGCGCGGCGCTGACCGGCTGCTCTGTCTCGCCTCGGCGGCGCGGGGTAAGTTGCCCCGATGCCCGACACCATCGCCCTCGAGGCGCGCGAGGTCACGAAGCGATATGCCGGAGTGGTGGCGCTCGATCGCGTTTCGCTCGAGGTGTGCCGCGGTGAGTGCGTCGCCCTCATCGGCGAGAGCGGGTCGGGGAAGACGACGCTGCTCCGCTGCTTCAACCGGCTGACCGATCCCGACGGGGGCAGCGTGCTGGTGGAAGGCGCGGACGTGGCCGGTGTGGATCCCGTCGCGCTCCGCCGGCGCGTGGGCTATGTGCCGCAGGAGGGCGGGTTGCTGCCGCACTGGCGCGTCCGCCGCAACGTGGCGCTCGTCCCCTGGCTTCGGCATGTGACCGACCGGCCGGCTCTGGCCGACCGCGCGCTCGAGCTCGTGGGCCTGGATCCGTCGGTGGTGGGCGACCGGTGGCCTCGCGAGCTCTCCGGCGGCCAGCGGCAGCGGGTCGCGGTGGCGCGGGCACTCGCCGCCCGGCCGGACATCATCCTCCTCGACGAGCCGTTCGGCGCGCTCGACGCGATCACCCGCGCCGACCTGCAGGCGAGCTTCTTGGAGCTGCGGCGCGAGCTCCGCCTCACGGCGCTGCTGGTGACGCATGACATCGCCGAGGCGTTCCTGCTCGGCGACCGGATCGCCGTCATGCGGCTGGGGCAGGTGGAGCAGGTCGCGCCCGCGGCCGACCTGCGTGCCAGGCCGGCGACGGAATACGTGCGCCAGCTGCTGGCCCGGGCGCGGATGCCCGTGTGAGCAGTGCTCGCCGGCCCTCGTGGCGCGCGTCCGCCGCCCTCGTGGCCGCGCTGATCGGCGCGCCGGCGGCCGCCGCGCCGCGGGCCGCCGCAGGGGAGCCGCCCCGCCCGATCGTGGTGGCATCGAAGCCGTTCGGCGAGTCGTACCTGCTTGCCGAGATGTTCGCGCAGCTCCTGGAGGCGAACGGCATCGCCGCGGACCGGCGACCGGGCCTCGGCGCCACCGAGATCGCCTTCCGCGCGCTCCGGCGCGGCGCCATCGACGTCTATCCCGAGTATACCGGTACCGGTCTTCTGGTCATCCTGCACGAGCGGCCGGCCGGCGACGCGCGCGCGGTGTACGCGCAGGTGGCGCGCGAGTTCGGCGAACGGTTCGATATGCGCTGGCTCCCGCCACTCGGCTTCCAGAACACTTACGCCATTGCCGTCCGCCGCGAGACGGCGGAGCGGCTCGGCCTGCACACCTTGAGCGACCTCGCGCGCGTAGGACCGAGGCTGCGCGCGGGGCTCACGCCCGATTTCATCGGTCGGGCGGATGGACTGCCGGGCCTCCAGAAAGCGTACGGCCTCCGCTTCCGCGAGGTGCGGGCGCTGCTCCCGGCCGTGAAATATCAGGCGCTCGCCGCCGGCGGCGTGGACGTCATCGACGGCTATGCTACCGACGGCCTGATCGCGCGCTACGATCTGGTGGTGCTCGACGACGATCGCGCCTTCTTCCCGCCGTACGAGGCCGCGGCACTCCTGGCGCCCGCGCTGGCCGAGCAGCGACCCGACGTCGTGGCCGCGCTCACCGAGCTGAGCGGCCGCCTGAGTGAAGCCGAGATGCGCGCCCTCAACCGCCGGGTAGAGGTCGATGGCGAGCCGGTTGCACGCGTGGCGCACGATGCGCTGGGCCAGCTCGGGCTGTTGCGGCGGCCGCCGGCCGATGCGGCAGGCCTGCCTGCCCGCACGCGCGCCGGGGGCGACACGGGCCTGCTCGCCTATCTCTGGGACGATCGTGCCACGCTCCTCCGGTTGACCGGGCGGCATCTCCTGCTGGTGGGCGTGTCACTTGCCGGCGCGATCGCGTTCGCGGTGCCGCTTGGCCTGGCGCTCGAGCGGGGCCGCCGCGGGGCCGAGAGCGTCATCCGGGGCGTAGGCGTCCTGCAGACCGTCCCGGGAATCGCGCTCCTGGCGTTCATGATCCCCCTGCTCGGCATCGGAGTGGTGCCGGCGCTGGTGGCGTTGTTCCTCTACTCGCTCTACCCGATCCTCCGGAACACGTACACCGGCGTACGTGACGCGGCTCCCGACGCGGTCGGCGCCGCGCGCGCCCTTGGCATGACGCCCGGCCAGGTCCTCCGCCACGTGCGGCTCCCGCTCGCGGCGCCGCTCATCATGGCGGGAATCCGGACCGCGGCGGTGATCAACGTCGGCACCGCCACCCTGGCCGCCTTCATCGGGGCGGGGGGACTCGGCGACCCCATCGCCGCCGGCCTGGCGTTGTCGGACACCCGGATGATCCTCTCCGGCGCGCTCCCCGCCGCCGCGCTGGCGCTGGTGGTGGACGGGCTGCTCGGGCTGGCGGAGCGGTGGGTGAGGCCGGGGGGGTGAGGGCGGAAAGACGGAAGGATGGGAGGACGAGAGAATGGAACGTCGCGTCCTCCGGGACATCGAACTCGGCCCGGCAAGGACCCTCGCCCCCCGGGATGGCCGCGGCGCCGCCAGCTTTCCGTCTTTCCGTCTTTCCGTCTTTCCGTCCTTCCGCCCGCCCTTCCGTCTTGCCTCGACCCCGCCTAGGATGCCGTCGTTCCTCTCCGCGTGTCTTTTTTCGGGGCTCCGCCGCATGCGTCTGCATCCCTTCCGCGCCCTCCGTCCCGCCCCGGAGCTCGCCGAGCGAGTGGCGGCGGTGCCGTATGACGTGGTCACCCGCGCCGAGGCGGCCGCGTTGGCGGAGGGAAACCCGTACAGTTTTCTCCACGTGGGCCGGTCCGACATCGACTTGCCGGAAAACGTGGATCCGCACGACCCCCGGATCTACGCCAGGGCACGCGAGGCGCTTGACCGGTTCCAGGCCGATGGAACGCTGATCCGCGAGGCGGCGCCATCGCTGTACCTGTACCGGCAGATCATGGGCGGGCGCGAGCAGACCGGCGTGGTCGGGTGCGTCCACATCGACGATTACGAGCACGATGTCATCCGGAAGCACGAGAAGACCCGGCAGGACAAGGAGGACGACCGCACCCGCCACGTGCTGACGCTCCGGGCCAACGCGGAGCCCGTCTTTCTGACCTACCACGGCCGACCCGATCTCGAGGAGCTCGGCCGGCGCGTCGCCGCTACCGACGCGCTCTACGACTTCACCGCGCCCGACGGTGTGCGCCATACCGTCTGGCGGATCGACGAGCCGGAGCCGTTTCTGGCCGCGTTCCGGGCAGTGCCGCACGCGTACGTGGCAGACGGCCACCATCGCTCGGCCAGCGCGTGGCGCGCCGGCCGCGAGCTGCGCCAGGCGCCGGCCCAGCACCGGGGCGACGGCGAGTACAACTGGTTCCTGGCGGTGCTCTTCCCCGCGGAGCAGCTTCGGATCCTGCCGTACAACCGGCTGGCGCGCGACCTCGCCGGCCTGGAGCCGCCCGAGGTGCTCGCCCGGCTCGCCCGGGTGGGGCGGGTCACCGTCACCGACCAGCCCGACCCTCCCCGGCCCGGCAGCTTCGGCGTCTTCCTCATGAGCCGCTGGTACCGGCTGGACCTTGACGAGCAGACCATCGACCGGAGCGATCCGATCGCCTCGCTCGACGTCTCGCTGCTGCAGGACCGGGTGCTCGGCCCGATTCTCGGCGTCGGCGATCCGCGCACCGACGAGCGCATCGATTTCGTTGGTGGCATCCGGGGCACGGCGGAGCTGGAGCGGCGGGTGCGCTCGGGCGAAATGGCGATCGCCTTCGCGCTGTACCCCACCACCGTGGAGCAGCTGATGGCGGTGTCGGACGCGGGCAAGATCATGCCGCCCAAGAGCACCTGGTTCGAGCCCAAGCTGCGCAGCGGCCTCTTCGTACATACCTTGTAGGCTTCCGAGACCGGTGGAGCGGCGTCACATGAAGGTGCTGATCGCGGACAAGTTCGAAAAGGTGGGCGTCGACGGGCTGAAGGAGCTCGGCTGCACCGTCGTGTCGCAGCCGGACGTCAAGGCGGAGGCGCTGCCGGCGCTCATTCGAGACACCGATCCGCACATCCTGATCGTCCGCGGCAAGAAGGTGAGCGCCGAGGCGCTCAAGGCCGGCACCGCGCTCACGCTGGTGATCCGCGCCGGCGCCGGGATCGACACGATCGACGTGGAGACGGCCTCGGGACTCGGCGTGTTCGTGTCGAACTGCCCGGGGAAGAACTCGGTCGCCGTCGCCGAGCTGGTGCTGGGCCTGCTGCTCGCGTGCGACCGGCGAATTCCCGACCAGACGGCCGACCTCCGCCAAGGCACCTGGAACAAGAGCGAGTACTCGAAGGCCCGCGGCCTCTTCGGCCGGCGCCTCGGGATCGTCGGGCTGGGGCAGATCGGCCGCGAAGTGGCCGCGCGGGCGCAGGCGTTCGGGATGCGGGTGATCGCCTGGTCGCGAAGCCTCACGCAGGAGGAGGCGGATCGGCTGGGCGTGGTCTACGCGCAGACTCCGCTGGACGTGGCCCGGCTGTCGGACGCCGTCTCGATCAACTGCTCCGCCAACGCCGACACGAAGCACCTGGTGAACGCCGACTTCCTGGCGGCGATGCGGCCGGGCGCCTATCTCATCAACACCTCCCGCGGCTCGGTGGTGGACGAGGTGGCGCTCGAGCGGGCGGTGCGGGAGAAGGGGCTTCGGGTCGGGCTCGACGTCTTCCAGAACGAGCCGTCCGGCGGGACGGGCGGGTTCACCAACGCCATCGTGCAGGCGCCCGGCGTCTACGGCACTCACCACGTCGGCGCGTCCACCGAGCAGGCGCAGGTCGCGATCGCCCATGAGGTCATCCGTATCGTCCGGACCTTCCAGGCCACGGGCGAAGTGCCCAACGTGGTCAACCGGCTCGCCCGCAGCTCGGCGACGCATGTGCTGTCGGTCCGGCACCGGAACCGGCCCGGCGTGCTGGCTCACGTCTTCGGGGTGCTCGCGGGCGGCGACATCAACGTGGAAGAGGTGGAGAGCATCATCTATCACGGCGCGCAGGCCACGCTGGTGCGGATTCATCTGGATGGCCCGCCGGAGGCGGCGGCGCTGGAGCGGATCCGAACGGGCAATCCTGATATCATCAGCGTGGAGCTCGGGGAGATCGACGGGAGAACAGGACCATACCAAAGGATCTAGCATGACCGACCGCATCTACAACTTCAGCGCCGGCCCCGCCGTGCTGCCTGAGCCCGTCCTGCGTAAGGCGCAGGAGGCCATCTGGAACATTGCGGGCAGCGGCATCGGCATCATGGAGCACAGTCACCGCGGCAAGGTGTTCGACCGGATCATCAACGAGGCCGAAGCCGCGTGCCGCTCGCTGGCCGGGATTCCGGACGACTACCACGTGCTCTTTCTGCAGGGCGGCGCCTCGCTCCAGTTCTCCATGGTGCCGATGAACCTGCTCCCGGCCGACCGGACCGCCGACTTCCTCCTGACCGGCGTGTGGGCGAAGAAGGCGGTGAAGGAGGCCAAGGTGCTCGGCCGGACCGTGCACCTCGCCGCCAGCAGCGAAGCCACCAACTTCGATCGGATCCCGCAGCCGGACGAAATCAGCTACTCGTCCAATCCGGCCTACGTCCATCTCACCACCAATAACACCATCTACGGCACCCAGTGGAAAACCGAGCCGACCGTGCCGGCCGGCGCTCCACTCGTGGCCGACACGTCGAGCGACATGTACAGCCGCCCGATCGATGTCCGGAAGTACGGCCTGATCTACGCCGGCGCGCAGAAGAACCTCGGCCCGTCGGGCGTGGTGCTGGTGATCGTCCGGAAGGCGCTGGTCGAGGCCGGTCCGAAGACGCTCCCGACGATGCTGCAATACCGCACCTTCGCCGCGGACCGCTCGATGTACAACACCCCGCCCACCTTCGGGATCTACATCATGGGCGAGGTCTTCAAGTGGATCGAGTCGCAGGGCGGGCTCGCCGCCATGGCCGACCGGAACGCCGAGAAGGCCGCGCTCCTCTACGACTACATCGACGCGAGCGATTTCTTCCGCGGCACGGTGCAGCCCGACAGCCGCTCCCTGATGAACGTCTGCTTCCGCGCGCCGACCGAAGAGCTGGAGGGCAAATTCATCGCCGAGGCCACGCGCCGCGGACTCGACGGCCTCAAGGGGCACCGGTCCGTGGGCGGCATGCGCGCCAGCATCTACAACGCCTGCCCGAGGCCGGCCGTCGAGGCCCTGGTGGCTTTCATGAAGGAGTTCGAACAGGCCAATCGGGCGACGGCCGCACGGAGCTGAACCTGCAGAGGGCAAAGGAAAGGGGACATGCCCCAGCGCATGCCCCCTTCCATCTTCTTTCCGTCCTTCCCACCTTCCGTCCTTCCGCCCTTCCCCGTCACCCCGCTGCCAGCGCCCTGACCAGCTCCTCGTTGCTGCGATTCCGCCGCATGTCGGTGAGCAGGTCGTTCATCGCGTTGATCGCCGTCATTCCCGCCAACCGCTGCCGCAGCGTACGGCTCACCGCGAGCGCTTCCGGCGAGAGCAGCAGCTCCTCCCTTCGGGTGGCGCTGGCGACCAGGTCGATCGCCGGGTAGATCCGCCGCTCCGCCAGCTCGCGGCTCAGGACCAGCTCACTGTTGCCGGTGCCCTTGAATTCCTCGAAGATCACCTGATCCATCTTGCTGCCGGTGTCCACCAGGGCCGTGGCCATGATCGTGAGGGATCCGCCGCCCTGCGCCACGTCGATCTTGCGCGCGCTGCCGAGGAACCGCTTCGGCCGCTCGAGCGACTGCGCATCCAGCCCGCCCGACAGCGTCCGCCCGGTTCCCTTCTCGACCGTGTTGTAGGCGCGCGCCAGGCGGGTGAGCGAATCGACGATCAGCACCACGTCTTCTCCCAGCTCCACCCGCCGGCGCGCACGCTCGAGCGTGAGCTCCGCGACCGCGACGTGCTGCGAGGCCGGATTGTCGAAGCTCGACGCGATCACCTCGCCCACGCCGAGGGCCTCCATCTCGAACACCTCTTCCGGACGCTCATCCACCAGCAGCACGTAGAGGCCTGCGCCCGGATAGTTGGCGCTGATCCCCTCGGCAATGGCCTGCAGCACCATCGTCTTGCCGGCCTTGGCCGGCGCCACGATCAGCGCGCGCTGGCCCTTGCCGAAGGGGCAAATGATGTCGATGACCCGATTGGTGAAGTCGGGCTGTCCCTGGCGGACGAGCCCGCACTCGAGCCGGAGCTGCTCGTTGGGGTGGATGGCGCCGAGGCTACTGAACTCGGGGCGGCGGCGGAGCTCGGCGGGGGGACGGCCGTTGATGGCGGTGACGTTCTCGAGCGTCGCGCTCCGGCCCTTGCCGCCGGGGCGGGTCTCGCCCTCGATCTCGTCGCCCGGCCGGAGCTCGAACCGCCGGATGACGCGCTCGCCCACGTGCACGTCGCTCCGGGAGGGGAGGTAGCCCGCCTCGCGCCGTCGGAGGAAGCCGCTGCCCCGGTTGGCGAGCTCGAGGACGCCGAGCATCACGCGGCGGCGGCCACGGAACGCTTGATCCGATACAGGATCGCGGTAAGCCCCTGGGTGCGGGTCATGCCGAGGGTCTCGCTCAGGCCGAGCTGGTCGAGTAGATCATCCGGCACTCGGGCCACCTCGGCCGGCGCGGCGCCGTTGAGTGTCCGGGCCAGGAGCGAGATGAACCCGCGCACGGTGGGCGACTCGGGAGGTACGTCGGCGTGGATGTGAACCTTGTGGTCGTCGACCTCGACCCAGAGAAAGACCGGGGTCTGGCACTCGTCCACGCGGTGCTCGTCCCGGGCTCGCTCGTCCCGGAACCGCGCCGGGAGGGGCGGGAGCTTCCGCGAGTAATCGAGCAGCGTTTCGAGGCGGGTGGTGCGGTCGGCGGCCTTGAACCTGGGGATCACGGTGTCGAGCGTCGGCATGAGGGAATACTGTCACCATCGCGGGCCCGGGGGTACCCCTCGGGCCCGCGGCTCCGCGAATTCGTCAAGGAGCGAGCTGAAACGCCGGATCGCCGAGCTGCCAGAACAGGAATCCGTAGACGTCGGCCAACTGGGCGCTCCGCTGCGCCTTGGTGAGGCCCATGCCGTGGCCTGCATCAAAGTCCACCCGGAGCAGGACGGGACGGTCCCCCGTGGCCTGTGCCTGCATGGCGGCTGCCATCTTCGCGGGCTGCCACGGCTCCACCCGCGAGTCGAAGATGCCGGCCGTGAACATGGTGGCGGGGTAGCGGGTGCCCGGCTTGAGGTGTGACAGGGCGTCCATCTCCATCAGCGCCCGAAAACCCGCCGAGTCGGTCGTGGTGCCGAACTCCGGGATGTTGGCGGGGCCCCCGGGCTCGTGCTCCACGCGCAGCGCGTTGACGACGCCCACCTGGGGCACGGCGGCCCGGAAGAGGTCCGGCCGCTCCGTGATCGCGCGGCCGATCAGGATCCCCCCGGCGCTCGTGCCGGTGCCGGCCAGGTGGGCCGGGGAGGTGTAGCCCTCCTTCACCAAAAATTCCGCGCACGTGATGAAGTCGCGCCACGTGTTGGGCTTGGTGGCTCCCTTGCCGGCTTGGTGCCAGTCCTCGCCGTATTCGCCGCCGCCGCGAACGTGCGCCACCGCGTAGACGCCGCCCCGCTCCAGCCACGCCAGCAGCGACGGACGGAAGAACGGATCCAGGGTGATGCCGTACGACCCGTATCCCTCGAGCAGCGCCGGGTGTGAGCCGTCGCGGCGGAGGTCTCGCCGGTAGACGATCGAGAGGGGGATCACGGTGCCGTCCGCCGCCCGGGCCTCCGTCTCGACCGACTCGATCCCGCCGAAGTCGACGGGCGACCGCGGCACGAGGCGGCTATCCCGCACCTCGCGCGTGCCGGGGTCGTACGCATACCAGAGAGGGGACCGGGTCCACGACTGAAGCCGGAACACGACCCCAGCGCGGGCGGGGTCGGTGACCGGGAAATCCACCGCGCCGTCGAACGGCAGCTTCAGTTGCTCGGGCTTCCCGGTGTCGTATGGCACCCGCACCACGCGCCCGAGGCCACCATCGAGCTCCTGCGCGTAGAGCGCGTCCTTCGCCGCGCCAATCGCCTGGATGACCGCGCGTCCAGGGGGGATGACCACGGCCGCTCGCGCGAGATCCGGGGTGCCGGCGTCCGTGCGGATCACCTTGAATCTGGGCGCGTCCTTGTGCGTGAGGAGGTAGAGATCGTTGCCCTGCACCGCGAAGCTGGTGACCGCATCCGCCGTGTCCGCCGCCTTGCGCCATTGCGTCGATGCCGCGTGCGCCGTGCTCCTCGGCGCGGTGTACAGGGTCACTTCGTTCATCACCCCGTGGCCGACCACGGCCACCAGGTATTTCGACCCGGGCGTCGATATGATGAGGGGAAAGTCGTCCGGACCGACGGGCACGTCGGCCACGGTGCCCCCGCCCAGCCACTCCACGTCCTGCTCGGCCGGCATGCCCACGACGTGCCGGTAGGCCCGGTTGAACCGGTACCGCTCGGCCGGATTGGTGTCGCCGGCCGCGCTCAGGCGGTTGTAGAAGAAGCTGCGACCGTCGTCCGCCCACGAAACCACGGGGAACTGCGCCCGGGTGATCGTGTCGGGCAGCACCCGGCCGGTTGCCACGTCGAGCAGGTGCAGCACGCTCCGCTCGGAGCCGCCGAGCGAAAGACCGTAGGCCAACAGCCGGCCGCCGGGTGACGGGTTCAAGTAATCGATCGAGAAGTGGGAGCCGTTCGGTGCCCCGAGTGCGTCGGGGTCCACCAGCAGCCGCTCGGCCCCGGCGCTGCCGTCTCGCACGTACAGCTTGCGGTTGTCCACGCCCGGCTCGGTCTTGAGGTAGAACCAGCGGCGCCCCTCCACTGAGAGCGGTGCCGCGGAGGTGCCGGCATCATCCAGCCGCCGGATGCGCTCGGCGAGCTGGGCCCGTCCCGGGATCCGGTCCAGCACGCTCCGAGTGTACCCGTTCTGCCGCTCGAGCCAGCGCCGGAAGTCAGGGTTCTCCGGCACCGGGCGTTCCATCCAGCGATACGGATCCGCGATGACCGTTCCGAAGTAGGTGTCGGCCACTTCGTGACGCGGTGCCGGGGGAGGTGCCGTCTGGGCGGATAGGTGTGGCTGGGGTGAGCACACGAGGACCGCGACCACGGGGAAGAGTGCGAGAGTGCGACGATGCATGGCTGTCTCCGCGGGTAAAACCGTGCTTCGCGAGCGATGAGTTCTCTCTTAAACGGCACCAGTGACCACTAATTCCCGTCCCGGTCCGCAGGCTGTCAAGCCGCTGCTTGACGCGAGTCCCTTCGCCCGTGTATAACTATGCAGACTCATGACACGGACGCCCGCGCTGCTCCCCGAGATTATCCCGCTCCGGCTCTCTTCCAGAGGCGGCGCGCGAGCACACGGATAGCAGGCGGATCCCGGACACTCCAGCGGCGCGCGGCCTCTCCAGCACGAGAGGCCGCGCTCGTTTTGTCCCAGTTTGACTGCCCTGACCCCGACCGGACCGGCCATGCCCCTGCAACTCTACGACACCACGCTCCGTGACGGGACCCAGCGCGAGGGCCTGTCGCTCTCGGTCGAGGACAAGGTGAAGATCGCCCGGGCGCTCGACGGACTGGGGGTGAGCTACATCGAGGGAGGCTGGCCCGGATCGAACCCCAAGGATGCGGAGTTCTTCCGTCGCCTCCGGGCTCACCCGCTGAGCCACGCGAAGCTCGCGGCGTTCGGAAGCACCCGCCGCCCCGGCCTGCGCCCGGAAGAAGACGACAACGTCCGCGCCCTGGTGGCCGCCGAGACGCCGGTGGTGACCCTCGTGGGGAAGAGCTCCACGCTGCACGTGGACCGCATCCTCGAGACGACGCGCGAGGAGAACCTGCGCATGATCGGCGACAGCATCGCCTTCCTCAAACGGCTCGGCCGGGAAGTGGTCTACGACGCGGAGCACTTCTTCGACGGCTGGCGGCTGGACCCCGGCTACGCGTTCGCGACGGTGGCATCCGCGGCGGAGGCGGGCGCCGACTGGGTGGTGCTGTGCGACACCAATGGGGGCGAACTGCCGGAGATCGTGGCGGAGCGCGTGATGGAGCTGGGGGGGCGGCTCCGTGTCGCGCTCGGCATTCACCCGCATAACGACGCGGGACTCGCCGTGGCCAACGCGCTGGCGGCGGTCCGGGCGGGCTGCGCCCAGGTGCAGGGCACGATCAACGGGTACGGCGAGCGCTGCGGAAACCTCGACCTGGTCCCGCTCGTCGCGACGCTCCAGCTCAAGCTCGGTCTCGAGGTGCTGCCGGCCGAGTCATTGCGGCGGCTCACCGAGGTGTCGCACTACGTCGCCGCGGTGGCCAACCAGCACCCCGACCCGCACGCCCCCTACGTCGGCCGGAGCGCGTTCGCCCACAAGGGTGGAATCCACGTCGCGGCCATCGCAAAGCTGCCCGAGAGCTATCAGCACGTGAGCCCCGAAGCCGTGGGTAACGCCGCCCGGGTCGTCGTGAGCGAGGTGGCGGGGCGCCGGAACATCCGGCTCCGCGCCCGGGAGCTTGGCCTGAACTCGGGCGAGACCGAGACCGCGGTGCTCCAGCGGATCAAGGAGCTGGAGCACCAGGGGTTCCAGTTCGAGGCCGCGGAGGGCTCCTTCGAGATGCTGCTTCGCCGGAGCGCGCCGGAGTACCGCGCGCCGTTCGTGCTGGAGGAATTCACCGTGCTGGTGGAGAAGCGGGGCAGCGGCGGGAGCCGCGCGCAGGCCACGGTCAAGCTGCGAGTGGGCGACGAGCTGATGCACACGGCTGCCGAAGGCGATGGGCCGGTGAACGCCCTCGACTGCGCGGTCCGGAAGGCACTGCTGCCGCACTATCCCGGCCTGGCCGAGGTGCA
Source organism: Gemmatimonadales bacterium (assembly GCA_025927545.1). Lineage (GTDB taxonomy): Bacteria > Gemmatimonadota > Gemmatimonadetes > Gemmatimonadales > GWC2-71-9 > CAVVWJ01. Next base: position 26,545 of record JAICLE010000012.1, on the reverse strand, counting down.
CCTCGTGGACTACAAGGTGCGAATCGTGGACGAACACCTGGGCACCGCGGCCAGGCCCCGGGTGATCATTGAATCGGCGCGCGGCCCGGAGCGCTGGAGCACCGTCGGCTGCTCGGAGAACATCATCGAGGCGAGCTGGCTGGCGCTGTGCGACGGTCTGGAGCTGGCCCTGTTGCGGGCGGCGAGCGCCGTGACGAGCACCTAGCCGGAGCTTGCGGCCATCGCCTTCCGCGACGCACGTTGGGAGGGCGCCCGGAACCGCAGGGCGCCTGGATTCGTTACCCCTGTAGTCCGCGGCATCAGTCACCCCAGCCTCATGTCCATGAGCCTTCCCGAGCGGTACGACGCCATCGTCATCGGTGCGGGCCAGGCAGGCGGTCCGCTGGCCATCGCGCTCGCGCGAAGCGGCAGGCGCACCGCGCTCATCGAGCGCAAGCACGTGGGCGGCACCTGCGTCAACGAGGGGTGCACGCCCACCAAAACGATGGTGGCGAGCGCCCGGGTGGCCTACCTGGCGCATCGCGGCGTGGATTACGGCGTGAATACCGGCGCCGTCACCGTGGACATGCCGAGGGTGCGTGAGCGCAAGCGGGCGATCGTCGAGAGCTTCCGGTCAGGCAACCTGCGCCGGGTAGAGGCCGCGGCCGGGCTCGAGCTGATCTGCGGTGAGGCGCGGTTCACCGGGCCGCGCCAGGTGGCGGTGGGCGGCCGCGCGCTCACGGCCGAGCTGGTCTTCATCAACAGCGGTGGGCGCCCCGCGCGGCCGGACGTCGAGGGGCTCGATCGCCTTCCCTGGCTCGACTCCACTTCGATCATGGAACTCGATCACGTGCCCGAGCACCTGCTCGTCGTGGGCGGCGGATACGTCGGCCTCGAATTCGGCCAGATGTTCCGCCGCTTCGGGAGCCGCGTGACCATCGCGGCGCGCGGTCCGCAACTCCTCGAGCACGAGGACGAGGATGTGGCCGACGCCGTACTCGGCATTCTCCGGGGGGACGGCGTCGAGGTGGTCCTGAACGCCGAGGCGCGCCGGGCTGCACCGCCGCCGGGCGGCGGTGCACGGCTCACGCTCCGGGTTCCGGCCGGCGAGCGGATCGTGGAGGGCTCGCACCTCCTGCTGGCGGCCGGACGGGCGCCGAACACCGACCGCCTCGAACTGCCGAGTGCCGGCGTCGCCACCGACGCGGGCGGATTCATCACCGTCAACCCCCGGCTCGAGACCTCCGCGCCAGGAGTCTACGCGCTGGGCGACGTGAAGGGCGGGCCGGCATTCACTCACATCTCCTACGACGACTTCCGGGTCATCCGCACCAACCTGTTGGAGGGCGGAGGTGCGTGCATCACAGACCGGCTCGTCCCGTACACGGTATTCATCGATCCGCAGCTCGGGCGCATCGGGTTGAGCGAGAAGGACGCGCGCGGCCAGGGGCGGGCGTACCGCGTGGCTCGGATGCCCATGAGTCACGTGGCCCGCGCGCTCGAGGTGGATGAATCCCGCGGCTTCATGAAGGCCCTCGTGGCGCCGGACACGGGTATCATTCTCGGCGCGGCGGTCCTCGGCATCGAGGGCGGCGAGATCATGTCGATGCTGCAGCTCGCGATGATGGGCGGGCTCGGGTACGGTCGGCTTCGGGACGCGGTTTTTGCCCATCCGACGCTCGCCGAATCGCTCAACAACCTGTTCTCGACGCTCGAGTCCTGACGGCTCGGCAGGGAGGTAACGATGACGCTTGCGACGGCGCCGAGCCGCATCGATCGAGAGACCATCGCCGCGCGGCTGCTCGAGGCGCGGGCGCGCACGCTGCTGCTCGTCACGCCACTGAGCGACGACGATCTCCACCGGCAGCACGATCCGCTGATGAGCCCCATTCTCTGGGACCTTGGTCACATCGCCCACTTCGAGGAGCTGTGGCTCACCCGCAACCTCGACGGGCCGGTCGAGTTCGTCGAGATGCCGGGATTGTACAACCCGTTCGAGCACCCGCGAAGCACTCGCGCGTCGCTCCAGCTTCCGGACCTGGCCGAGTGTCGCGCAATCATGGACGAGATCCGGAGCCGGGTCCTGGCCCGACTGGACGACGCCGACCTCGATGCATCGTCCCCGCTCCTCCGGGACGGCTTCGTCTACCAGATGGTCCTGCAGCACGAGTATCAGCACGGCGAGACGATGCTGCAGACTCTGCAGCTCAAGCGGGGCGCGCCCTATACTCCGCTCGTCCGCCTGCAGCCGGGAGACGGCGGCGTGCCCGCTGGCGGACGTGCCTTGTCGGCCGGGATGGTGCGCTTCCCCGGAGGTGCGGTGCCGATCGGCACCGACGACCGAAGCGCGGCCTACGATAACGAACGGCCCGCGCACCTCGCGACCGTGGCGCCGTTCTGGATCGACGTGCACCCCGTCACCAACGGCGATTTTCTCGCGTTCATGAGCGCGGGTGGGTACGACAGGCCCCAGCACTGGTCGGAGGCGGGTTGGAAGTGGCGGATGGAGACCGGCGCGAGTGCCCCCAAGTACTGGGAGCGCCGCGACGAGGTGTGGACTGCCCGGAGCATGGACCGGAGCGGCCCGGTGGATCCACGCCACCCCGTGTGTCACGTGTCCTGGTACGAGGCCGACGCGTTCGCGCGCTTCGCCGGGAAGCGCCTCCCGACGGAGATCGAGTGGGAGGCGGCCGCCTCGTGGGACCCGGCCACCGGGAGCAAGCGGGCCTATCCATGGGGCGAGACGCCGCCCGACCAGACCTTCGCCAACCTGGACCAGCTCGTGTTCGGCACGGCGCCCCTGGGGAGCTACGCGGCCAACGTGTCGCCGATCGGCTGCTCGGGGATGATCGGCGACGTGTGGGAGTGGACCGCGAGCGACTTCGGGCCCTGGCCGGGGTTCGAGAGCTTTCCATACCGCGAATACTCCGAGGTGTTCTTCGGCACCGAGTACAAAGTCCTCCGCGGGGGCTCGTGGGCTACGCGGCCGGGCGCCGTTCGCAATACGTTCCGCAACTGGGACTACCCCGTCCGCCGCCAGATCTTCAGCGGCTTCAGGTGCGCTCGTGACGACTGACCATTCTGCGCTGGCGAGCCGGCGCGTCAACCCCCGCATGCTGGCCGAGGTGGCCGCCGGCCTCGCCGCGCCCCAGAAGGAGCTCCCGCCCAAGTACTTCTACGACCAGCGGGGCTCCGAGCTGTTCGAGGAAATCACCCGTCTACCCGAGTACTACCCGACTCGCACCGAGCGTGCGCTGCTCCAGGGGTGGATGCCGGAGCTGATGGCGCAGCTCGGTACGCGCACGCTGATCGAGCTCGGCGCGGGAAGCGCCGAGAAGAGCCGGCTCATCCTCGATGCCATGCGGGCCACCGGCCTCGCCGAGCTGTACGTGCCGATCGACGTGAGTGCCAGCTTCCTGAGCCAGACGGCGGCGAAGCTTCGTCGCGAATATCCGGGGCTTCGGGTCGAGCCCGCAGTCGCCGATATCGCGGAGGAGCTCAACCTGCCGCGCCGGATCCCGCGTCCGGCGCTGTTTGCCTTCCTGGGCAGCACGATCGGCAACTTCTACCCGCCGGCGGCGATCCGCCTGCTCGCGCGGGTGCGCGCCGCGATGGCGCCGGGCGACCGGTTTCTGCTGGGCGTGGACCTGCGGAAGGACATCGCGCGGCTCGAGGCGGCCTACAACGACAGCAAGGGTATCACGGCCGAGTTCAACCGGAACATGCTCCGGGTGCTGAACCACGAGCTCGGCGCCGACTTCGACCCGGAGGCGTTCGAGCATCGCGCGTTCTACGACACTGGCGGCCACCGGATCGAGATGCACCTCGTGTCGTCGCGCGACCAGCTCGTCACCATTCCGGGCCTCGAGCCGGTGGTGCTCGCCCGGGGCGAGTCGATCCGCACGGAGATCAGCTCCAAGTACGATCGCGAGAGCGTGGCGGCATTGTTCGAGGCCGCGGAGCTCCGCATCGAGGCATGGCCCACCGACCCGACGACTCCGTTCGGCCTGGTAGTGGGCGCCCCGGCATGACCGGCCTCACGCGCTCGGCGCTGCTGGCTGACCTCGAGTCCAACGCGTTCGCCGCGCCGGCCGGCGGCTCGCCCGTGCCGGGGCGCATCGGCGCGGAGACGGAGCTCATTCCGGTCGACAGCGCGACCGGCCGCCGCTGTCCCATCGAGGGTGACGACCCCCGTCCTACCCTGCCGTTTCTCCGGCGCCACGCCGCGCGGCACGGATGGCGGGAGAGCCGCACACCGAAGGACACGCCCTGTTTCCTGCTCCCGGCCGGGGGCGACCTGACGTTCGAGCCGGGCGGCCAGCTCGAGTACAGCTCGCCGCCGTGCCGGTCTCCGGGCGCGCTCCTCTCGCTGCTCCGCTCGGTGGTGCCGCCGCTCCGGTCGGCCGCCGCCGACGAAGGGATCACGCTCCTCGCGCTGGGGATCGACCCGGCCAATCCGATCGAGGACGTACCGCTGCTGCTCCACAACCGGCGCTACGCGCGCATGGCGGAGCACCTCGAGCGGCGGGGTGCCGCGGGCGCGCGGATGATGCGGCAGACGGCGTCCTTCCAGCTCAGTCTCGATGCCGGTCACGATCGCTGGCTCCGCTGGCGAGTGCTCAACGCGGCGGCGCCGTGCTTCGTCGCCGTCTTCGCCAACTCTTCGGTGTACGAGGGCGCGCCCACCGGCTGCCAGAGCATGCGCGCGCAGGTGTGGCGGACGCTGGACCCGGCCCGCACCGGGCTGCCCTGGGGACGCGCGCCCGTCGAGCGCTATCTCGAGTTCGCGCTCGACGCGCCGGCGCTTCTCCTTCCCGCGGTGAACGGCGAGTACCGCCCGTTCGGCGAGTGGCTCACGCGGGCACGGGTGAGCATCGCGGATTGGCACGACCACCTGACCACGCTGTTTCCCGAAGTCAGGCCCCGCGGCCACTTCGAGCTCCGCTCGCCGGACGCCGTGGCGCCCGAGTGGTACGCGGCGCCGCTCGCGCTCGCGGTGGGAACCACCGAGGATCCCCGCGCGCTTCGCGCCGCCGCCGATCTGCTCGGCGAGCCCGACCCCGCGCAGCTCGAGCGGGCCGGCAGGCTGGGGCTCCGCGACCCCCTGCTCGCGGGCACGGCATCCGACCTCGCCACCATCGCGCTCGAGGGGTGCGCCGCTCTCCCATCCGGATACTTCCCCCGGTCGGATCTGGACCAGGCGCGGGAGTTCTTCAACCGCTACACCCATCGTGGGCGCTCCCCGGCCGACGAGCTGGACGCCGCGGCGGTGGCGGTGTAGCGCGGGAGCGAGAGCGCTCACTGTCTCGACCCGCTGCGAGTCGTATGGAATGTGAGGGATGTCACCAACCCCACCGCGCCCCAACCCTAACTTCAGCCCCCTTGCTCGAACGGCACCGTTATCCGCAACCGCGATTCTGGTCGCCCGTTCTCCCACTATCGCTCGTGAGCAGCGCCGCCGGGGCGGCGGTCGCGAGCTGGAATCCCATAGGAGGGCTGACATGATGGCTCGCAAAACTACGGACGACGTCACGACCGGCACTCGGGGCCGGACCGTCGTCGGTCTCTTCACGGATCGCTCCAACGCCGAGAGCGCCATCCGCGAGCTGAAGGACGCGGGATTTACCGAGAAGCAGATCGGCGTCGCGATGCGGGATCGCGACGAGCAGCGCCATCTCATGGAGGACACGGGGACCACCACCGCTGAAGGCGCCGCCGTGGGCGCGGTGAGCGGGGGCGTCGTCGGTGGGCTCATCGGCCTGCTGGGCTCGCTGCTCATTCCCGGCGTCGGGCCGATCATCGTGGGCGGCGTGCTCGCTTCGACGTTGACGGGCGCCGGCATCGGCGCGGCGGCCGGCGGCATCATCGGTGCCCTCATGGGCATCGGCGTTCCCGAGGCCGACGCCCAGCATTTCGATCGCGGCGTCCGCTCGGGCGGCGTGCTGGTCACGGTGGAGGCCGGCGACCGTCTGGACCAGGCCATCGCGATCCTCCAGCACAACAAGGCCGACCTCGGCCCCTCGGGCATCGGGCGCTTCCAGACCGCCGGCGCGCCGGCCGACGCGGTTGGCACCGGGGATCTCAAGGACGAGCAGCGTCTCACGCTTCGCGAGGAACAGCTCGACGTGCAGAAGGAGCGGGTCCAGGCGGGCGAGGTCCGGATCCGGAAGGAGGTCGTTACCGAGCGGCAGAACATCAACGTCCCGGTGAGCCGGGAAGAGGTCGTGATCGAGCGCCGCCCCGCCGCGGAGGTGGAGGCGTCGGGGACGCCGATCGGCGACGACAAGGAGATCAGGATCCCGCTGAGCGAGGAGCGGGTCAACGTCGAGAAGCGGCCCGTCGTGCGGGAGGAGATCGACGTGGGCAAGCGTACGGTGGCCGGCACCGAGCGCGTATCGGACGAGGTCCGCCGGGAGGAAGCGCGGATCGAGACCAAGGGCAAGGCGTCCGTCCAGCCGCTCGGCGGCCGGAAAGCGACTCCCTACGGCGGCAAGGAGCGCCGCCGCCGCCGCGACACCAGCTACGCGGGCCCGGAGCGGCGCGAGGCGCAGCTCTAGTCGCTTGTGAGCACGCTCACCCATGCCGCCGCGCCGGGGTTCTACCTTGGCGCGGCGGCAGTGCGTTGGGGCCGGTCACCCGCAGCCCGGGAGGAACGAATGACGCACGGGAGTCGTGTCGAGCACGCGGATCAGGAGACGACCAGCCGAACGGTGGTCGGCCTGTTTGGGGAGCGCAGCCGCGCGGAAGCCGCGATCCGCGAGCTCAAGCGGGATGGCTTCACCGACGAGCAGATTGGGGTCGCCACCGAGGATCGGAACGATCCGCACGACTTGACGGCGACCGGGGCGGTGAGCGGCGGGCTCCTCGGCGGGCTCATCGGCCTGCTCGGCTCCCTGCTGATCCCGGGTGTGGGGCCGATCGTCGTGGGCGGCGTGCTCGCCTCCACGCTGACGGGGGCGGGCGTGGGTGCTGCCGCCGGCGGGATAATCGGCGCGCTGGCGGACATGGGGGTCCCGGAGCAGGACGCGCACCATTTCGATCGCGGAATCCGCTCCGGCGCCACGCTGGTTTCGGTGGACGCCGGTCCCCGGACTGGCGAGGCGCTCGCGCTGCTCGAGCGGCACGGCATGGACTTCGGGCCATCCGGCGTCGCCCGGTACGGCAGGTCCCCTCTGCCTGGCACGCGCGGGCGGTTCACCGGCCGGGACCGGCGCTCGCGGCGGGATCCGGCCTATCGTGGACCGGAGCGGCGGCTGGCCGCTGCCCGACTGTGATCTGGAACCCGGTCGGCTCGTTCGAACTCCGCCTAGGTTAACCAGACTCGAACGGGGGAGCAGACCCAATGAAGCGCCTCATCATCCTGGCTGTCGCCGCCTCGCTCGTGGGCTGCCACAGCCGGAGCAACGAAGCCGCCGGCGCCGCGCCGGATCGCGGCGACACCACAGCCACGCACGTCGTTGATCCCCACCGCACCGGCCCGCCGGGTACCGCCGGCCGGCCGGGTGGGGCCACGGTGAATGTGGACAGCCTCGGGGTGGACACCAGCGGTGCGAGCGTCGACACCTCCGCCGCGCAGTCCGAGAAGGCCCGCCGGTCCATTCCACAGGACACCCTGGGCCCGAGCAACGTGGATACCACGCGCGCCGACACCACGGCCCGCTGAGCGCGCGCCGCGTGGTGCTGGGCCGAGACGGGGGAGGGCGATGGCGCCCTTCCCCGTTTTGCCGTCACATTACGACACCCTCTCCAGGAGCGCCCACGTGAAGGCCATCCGAATCCACGCCCACGGCGATGCGAGCGTCCTCCGCCTGGAGGATGCCGAGGTCCCGCGGCCGGGACACGGCCAGGCGCTGCTTCGCATCGAGGCGGTCGGCGTCAATTTCGTCGAGGTCTACCAGCGCACCGGCCTCTACCAGCAGCCGCTGCCGTTTACGCCGGGCTCGGAAGCGGCCGGCACGGTCGAGGCCGTCGGGCCCGGGGTGACGCTGGTGCACCCGGGCGACCGGGTCGGGTCGGTCAACGTGCTCGGTGCCTACGCCGAGTATGCGGTGGCACCGGCCGAAAAGCTGGTGCCGCTGCCCGATCGGGTCAGCACGCGTCAGGCGGCGGCGGTGCTGCTCCAGGGGATGACCGCGCAGTATCTCACCACGTCCACCTATCCGCTGCGCAAGGGTGACACCTGCCTGGTGCACGCGGCCGCCGGCGGCGTGGGCCTGCTGCTCTGTCAGATGGCCAGCCGGGTCGGGGCACGGGTGATCGGCACCGTCTCGACTGAGGAGAAGGCGGCGCTCGCCCGCGAAGCCGGGGCCCGCGACGTCATCCTCTATACCCGGACCGACTTCGCGGCCGAGGTGAGGCGCCTGATGGGGGGCCGGGGGATCCAGGTGGACTACGACTCCGTCGGCCGGACCACCTTCGAGAAAGGGCTCGACCTGCTCGCGCCCCGCGGCATGATGGTGCTGTTCGGCCAGAGCAGCGGACCGGTCGAGCCGATCAACCCGCAGGTGCTGAACGCCAAGGGATCGCTCTACCTGACCCGCCCGAGCCTCGGCCACTACACGGCGACGCGGGCCGAGCTGCTCGAGCGCGCCGGCGACGTGCTCGGCCGGGTGGCCGATGGGTCGCTCACGGTCAGGATCGATCGCGAGTTTCCGCTGGCGCAGGCGGCCGACGCCCAGCGCGCGCTCGAGGGTCGCGGGACCGCGGGAAAGCTGCTGCTCGTGCCATGACCGCACCGTTGCCGTCGCTGGTCTCGACCGAGTGGCTCGACGCCCGGCTGGGCGGGCCGGGGCTCCGCGTCGTGGACGGGTCGTGGTACCTACGGGCCAGCGGGCGCGATCCCGCCGCGGAATACGCCGCCGGCCACATTCCGGGCGCCGTGTTCTTCGACCTCGACGCGAACAGCGATCGCGCCTCGGCGCTGCCCCACATGCTGCCCGATGCCGAGCGCTTCGGCCGCAGGATGTCCCTGCTGGGGCTGAGCGACGCGGACGATCTCGTGGTCTACGACGGCTCCGGGGTCAACCTCAGCGCGCCACGCGTCTGGTGGACCTTCCGCACCTTCGGGCACGACCGCGTCGCCGTGCTGGATGGCGGGATCGTCAAGTGGCGGCGCGAGGGGCGTCCGCTGGAAACAGGTCTCGTTGCCGCGATTCCCGGCCGGTTCACCGCGCGGCTCGACCGCACGGCGGTTCGCGACCTCGAGGCAGTGCGGGCGAATCTCGGGAGCGGGGCCGAGCAGGTGGTGGACATGCGGTCCGCCGGGCGATTCACCGGCGCCACTCCCGAGCCGCGGGCCGGACTCCGCGGCGGGCACGTGCCCGGGAGCGTGAATCTTCCCTATGAGGAGCTGGTGGCGGAGGACGGCACGCTGCTCCCGCGGGATGCGCTCCGCCGCCGCATCGCGCTGGCCGGCATCGATCCGGCGCGGCCGATCGTGGCCACCTGTGGCTCGGGCACGAGCGCCTGCGCGCTGGTGTACGCGCTGCACGTGCTCGGGTACGATGGGGTGTCCGTGTATGATGGATCCTGGACCGAGTGGGGCGGCCGGGCGGACACGCCGGTCTCAACGGGGCCGGCGTGACGGCGGGACGGAGCGGCTAATGCGAGGGCGGCGCCAGGTTTCCGCACGCCACGATCGTCCCCATGTTGCTGGCGGACGCGTGGACGTTCACGAAATACTGGCCGGTGCGCGGCATTACCAGAGGCAGGATCGCGTCCGCGTCCGCCTTGCCGTCGCCGTTCACCTTGAGCACCGGGTATGCGTTGGCGGGTCCAAGAATTCCGCGATCCGCGCCGCACTGCCCCATGTGGACGTGCCATGGGTGCCGGCCGCCCGGGGCCGCGTTCTCGATGGCGACGTGCGCCTCCGTTTGCGTGGTGTCCTTTTCCCGGGTGCCCATCCACCCGGTGCCCCTCACCTGGGTAACGCCGGCGAGCTGCGCCGGCGTGGCGAGGACGGCGTTCCAACGGCCGGCAACCGGCTGGGCGTCCTGATTGATGCGGATACCGCCGCCACCGCCGCATCCGGCGACGGCAACGGAGACGATCAGGCCGGCGGTAACCGAGCTGCGCATGGGAGCCTCCACGGCGGGGCGTCGAGTGTCGGGTCTGCTGCGCCTATATGGGAACCCGCGAGCCATCGCTGCGGTGACGAGCGACACAGGGTTCCGCGCTACCTGCGGTTGCGTACACCGCAGGCGCGTAGCAGCCGCGCCGGGGCCGGATAGTTGGGGAACAGGGCGCGCGCGGCGCTCGCGTGGGGAATCGCGCGATCGCAGCGGCCCGCGCGCGCCCAGGCCAGCGCGAGCAGCATCCGGATCCGGAAGCTCCCGGGGTCGATCGCGGCGGCGCGCTCCATGGCAGCGCGCTCGCGGCCGTCGAACACGCCCATCGCCACCGTCTGCGCCGTGCTCCGTCCCAGGAAGACGAGCCCCACCAGCGCCACGGCCGCAAGCGCGCCGCGCCGCGACCGCCGCGTGAGCGGGACCACGCGGAGCGGCCGGGCGGACGAGGCGAGCGCGCCGAGAATGGTCCAGGTGAAGAGCGTCGGCAGGGGCAGCAGCAGCACGGCATCGAACGCGCCCACTACCCCGACGGCGAGGACCGTCGCGACGATGGCCAGGTCGCTGAGCGCCGGCGCCCGGCCCGGCCCCCGCCGCACCCGCGCCCAGGCGCCCAGTGCGATCGACGCGCCGACCAGAGTCAGCAGCAGCAGCGCGACGAGGCCTCGCTCCGATGCCATCGCCATCCAGTCGCTGCTGGGCCATGGGTTGGTGGGGATGATGTCGTCCGCGTCGAACGATGGATCGCCGGCGGACTTGTAGAGCGGATAGTGGACCGGCCAGTTGCCGGGACCCACACCCAGGAGCGGGTGGCGGGCCGCCATCTCGAGCGTGTTGCCGTACTGGATCAGCCGTCCACGCCCGCTCCCTTCCTTGTAGTTGGCCAGTCCGGTAAGCGATTCCAGGTAGGGCGAGTCCGACCGCCAGTTGAGCCGGTTGGGCAGCAGCAGCGCAAGCACGAGGCCCGTCAGCGTGACCGTGGCGAGGCGCACCACCCGCCGCCGGAGCCGCTCGTCCTCCCATAGCCCGCCCAGCCACAGGCCCTCGACCGCGAGGAACGCCCCGCACGCGCCCGCGCCAACCCATGCAGCCCGCGAGCGCGACAGCACCAGCGCGCCGGCGCAGAGCGCCACCCCGACTGCACCCAGCGCGAACCGGGGGCGGGTGCGCGCCTCGACCGTCGCGTACAGCAGCACGGGCAGACCGATGGTGACGAGGTGCGCCATGAAGTTGCGGTTGCCGAAGGTGCCGCCGGGTGCGCGGGTCAGGCTGGCCAGATCCGGGTTGACGAGCCCATACGCTTGCGCCAGCCCGGTCACGGCGCCCAGCACCACCCCGCCCGCCAACCCCACGAGCAGCGCCTCGCCGCGGCCGGCCCGTGCCACGGTCCGCGCGCACCAGAAGAGCGCCGCGCCCGCCAGGCTCACGCCCAGCGCGCGGAAGGCGAGCCACCCGTTGGTGGCGAAAAGGGTCGAGGCGGCCGACACGAGGAGAAAGCCGGCCAGCAGCGTGTCCACCATGAACACGGTGAGCCGCCGCGCGGAGCTCAGGCAGAGGAGCGTCGCGCCCAGCGCGGCGACGCCGAGGACCAGCTCCTTGGGAAAGGTGTAGCGGTCGAGCTGGAAGATCGGGTAGGGGACGACGGCAAGGACCACGGCGACCGCGCCCACCTGGAGCAGGACCGCTGCCAGGCGGACCGCCGCCGGTGCATCAGGCACTGGGATACGCGCGGAGCGCCGCTGAGGCGTGGCAGCGCGCCGGGGGGGCAACTCGATGGACAAGATCCGCTCCTGGGGAACGACGGGTCGGCGGCCCAAGTATAACATTGGGGGATGTACACTGCGGCCGTAGGGTCGGTTCGCTATCGCTTCCCGGACCTCCGCACCCTTCTCGCCAGGGCCTCGCCGGCTCGATCGGGTGATGCGCTGGCGGGGCTCGCGGCCGCGAGCGCGGAGGAGCGGGTCGCGGCACAGATGGCGCTGGCCGATCTCCCGCTCCGGACCCTGCTCGACGAGGCGGTCATTCCGTACGAGCTGGACGACGTCACCCGCCTCATTCTGGACAGCCACGACGCGCCGGCGTTCGCCCCCGTCCGGCACCTGACGGTGGGCGGCTTCCGCGAATGGCTGCTCTCGCACGAGGCCACGCCGGACGTGCTGGCCGCGCTCGCTCCGGGCATCACTCCGGAGATGGCGGCGGCGGTCTCCAAGATCATGCGGCTCCAGGATCTGGTGCTCGTGGCGCGGAAGTGCTCCATCGTGACGCGGTTTCGCAATACGCTCGGGCTCCCGGGGCGGCTCAGCGTCCGGCTCCAGCCCAACCACCCCACCGATGATCCGCGCGGGATCGGCGCGGCGATCTTCGACGGCCTGCTCTACGGCAGCGGCGACGCCGTCATCGGCATCAACCCGGCCACCGACAACCCGCGGGCGGTCGTCGCGCTGCTCGAGATGCTGGACGAGCTGCGGGAGCGCTACGCCATCCCCACTCAGAGCTGCGTCCTGGCCCACGTGACCACCACTCTCGAGGCGATCCGTCGCGGCGCGCCGGTGGACCTGGTCTTTCAGTCGATCGCCGGCACCGAGTCGGCCAACGCCGCCTTCGGCATCACCCTCGCCCTCCTGGCCGAGGCGCGGGACGCTGCCCTGTCGCTCGGCCGGGGAAGCCTGGGCCAAAACGTCATGTACTTCGAGACCGGCCAGGGCAGCGCGCTCTCGGCCGAGGCGCACCACGGCGTGGACCAGCAGACCTGCGAGGCCCGCGCCTATGCCGTGGCCCGCCGGTTCGAGCCGCTGCTGGTGAACACCGTCGTCGGCTTCATCGGCCCGGAATACCTCTACGACGGCAAGCAGATCACCCGCGCGGGGCTCGAGGATCACTTCTGCGGCAAGCTGCTGGGGCTGCCCATGGGGTGTGATGTGTGCTACACCAATCACGCGGAGGCCGATCAGGACGACATGGATGCCCTGCTGACGGTGCTCGCGGCGGCGGGAGTCACCTACGTGATGGGCGTTCCCGGGGCCGACGACGTGATGCTCGGCTACCAGAGCACGTCCTTCCACGATGCGCTCTACCTGCGGGAGCTGCTCGGCCTGCGGCCGGCGCCGGAGTTCGAGCTCTGGCTCCGCGAGATGGGGGTGTTCGACCAGGCCAACCGGCTGCTGCCACCCAATCGGCGCGCGCTGCGGCTCCTGGGGCGGCAGGGACTTCCCTTCCGCAAGTGATTTGGCACACCGCACCCACCCTGCCCGAGGACACATGGTACAGCCCCTTAGGACGTGGGTGACCATACCGCGGGGCCCCAGGCCGGCCGCGGCACAGGAGCGACAGCGATGACGATGCCCAACACGACGACGACGCCGTCCCCCGCAGCGCCATCCAGCGCGGAGACGAGCGACGAATCCAGGACCGGAGGGGCGCGGGCCCAGATCCGGGAAGTGAAGGACCAGGTGGTGGACCAGGCGAAGGACACCTTCCGGAAGGCGCGGGACAGCGCCGCCGGCAGCCTGAGCACCAGCCGAAGCGAGGCCGCCGACCGCATCGGCGGGATCGCGAGCGCGTTCCGGCGCACGAGCGACAACCTCCGCTCCGAGAACCAGACCCGGGTGGCCAATCTGACCGACACCCTGGCGGAGCAGACGGAGCGGTTGTCCTCTTACCTGCGGAATCATGATCTCAAGGACGTCCGCACCGACGTCGAGAATCTCGCCCGCCGGCAGCCGGCCATCGCTATCGGCGCCGCGCTGGCGCTCGGCATGCTGGGGGCGCGCTTCCTCAAGAGCTCGGAGCGGGGCGGGCGCGAGCAGTGGAAGCACGATGACAGGAGTGGAGGGGGCTATGGCGGAGTATAAATCGCGGACGGGCGAGGATCGCTCGATCGGCGAGCTGTTCGGCGAGCTCTCGCAGGACATGGCGCTGCTGGTTCGGCAGGAAACCCAGCTCGCCAAGACGGAGATGCAGCAGAAGCTGTCGAAAGTCACGACGGACCTGGTGGCCCTGGCGACCGGCGGGATCGTCGCCTACCTGGGCGGGCTGGCCCTCACGGCCTTCGTGATTCTCCTCCTTGTCGATCCCATCGGCCTCAAGCCGTGGCTGGCCGCGCTGATCGTCGGCGTGGTCATGGGCGTCGTGGGCTGGATGATGCTGCAGCGCGGGCTCAAGGAGCTGAAGCGGACCGATCCGACGCCCCGGCGGGCCGTGGATTCCATCAAGGACGACATCCAGTGGGCGAAGGAGCAGCGGCCATGAACGAATACCAGCGGCAGGAGTCGGAGGAGCGGGAGCTCGCCGACGAGAGCTCCGCCACCGAGCAGTCGCCCGCGGAGATCGAGCGGGAGATCGAACGCACCCGGGAGCGGATGAGCAGCAACATCGATCAGTTGGGCGAGCGGCTCAGCCCGGACAACCTGAAGCAGCAGGCGCGGGAGGCGATCTCGGTGAAGGCCCAGGACGTCGTGTCCAACGTCGGCGATCAGGCGCGTGAGACCGGATCGCGGGTCATTGATTTCATTACCCAGAATCCGCTGCCGGTGGCCGCTGTGAGCCTCGGCGCCATCTGGCTCTTCGGCCTCCGCAACAAGAGCGAGGTGTCGGGCGATCGCATGGCGCGCTTCGCCTACACCGGCCCGGAGCGGCGCGAGCCCAATGGCCGCCCCAGCCTCGGCCGGCGCCTGGCCGACCGGGCCGGGAAGATGAAGGACAAGATGAGCGGGGCCACAAGCCAGGCGGGGGAGCGCGCCGGCGAGCTCAAGGACCGGATGCAGGAGCGCGCGGGCGAGTTCGAGGACACGGCCGCGGAGCGGGCACGCCAGGCCAAGAGCGGGCTCGAGCGCACCATGCACGAGAACCCGCTCGCCATCGCCGTCGGTGCCGCGGTAGTCGGACTCGCCCTCGGGCTGCTGCTTCCCGAGACCGACCGCGAGCGCGAGATGATGGGCCCTGCCCGCGATCGCCTGGGCGATCGGGTCCAGGACACGGCCGAGCGGGTGAAGGACGCGGCCGCGGAAGCGGGGCGCGAAGTCAAGGACACGCTCAAGGAGGAGATGGCGTATCGGGGTCCCGAGGTGAAGGCCACGCTCAAGGACGCCGCCGCGACCGTCGGCCAGCAGGTCAAGGAGTCCGCCGGCCGGGTGGCCCAGGAAGCCAAGGAGGAGGCCAAGAGGAGCCGCCCCGGTGGCGGGAGCACCACGGGGTGACCCGGTGAGCATAGCGAAGGAAGGTTTCACCCTGCTCAAGGACAGCGGCAAGGAGTTCATGGACGATGGCTGCACCACACAGGCGGCCGCGCTCTCGTACTACACGATCTTCTCCCTTCCGCCGCTGCTGCTGCTGATCCTGCTCATCCTGGGGGCCGTGCTCGACCCCCGGGAGGTGCAGGCGCAGCTCGAGGGCCAGTTCGGTGCGCTCATGGGACCCTCGGCAAGTGAACAGATCCGCACGATCCTCCAGCAGGCGCACCAGTCCGGTTCGGGTGGTCCGCTGGCGACGGTGCTCAGCATCGCGGCACTGCTCTTCGGGGCCACCGGCGCCTTCGGCCAGCTCCAGGCCGCGCTCAACCGGGCTTGGGAGGTCACGCCCGATCCGGACCAGGGCGGCTGGAAGGCGGTACTGCTGAAGCGCGTATTCTCGTTCGGCATGATCCTGAGCATCGCGTTCCTGCTGCTGGTCTCGCTGGCGCTGAGCGCGGCGCTCTCCGCTTTCGGCGGCGCGCTCGGCACGGTGCTGCCGAGCGGGATATCGGCAACCCTGCTGCAGGTGGTCAATCAGCTCGTCTCGCTGCTGGTGATCGCCGGACTGTTCGCGGCGATCTTCAAGGTGCTGCCGGACGCCCGGATCGCGTGGCGCGACGTCTGGGTCGGCGCGGCGTTCACCGCGCTGCTCTTCGTGCTCGGCAAGTTCCTGATCGGCCTCTATCTCGGCCAGAGCAACCCGGGCCAGGCGTTCGGGGCCGCGGGGAGTCTGGCCGTCATGTTCGTCTGGGTGTACTACTCTTCCATGATTCTGCTGTTCGGCGCGGAGTTCACCCAGACCTGGGCCAAGCGGCACGGCACGGGCATCGCACCCGACAAGGGGGCCGTGCGGGTACTCGAGGAAAAGCGACACCTGCGGGAAGGGCAGCCGGCTCCGGCGTAGTCCCGGGCGCCGGCGCCTGGGCGCGCATCTACGCGGTCGTGCGGCGGATCCCGCGCGGCCGCGTGGCTACGTATGGGCAGGTGGCGGAGCTCGCCGGCCTCGCCGGTCACGCCCGTCAGGTGGGCTACGCACTGCACGCGCTCCCCTCCGGGAGCACCGTGCCGTGGCACCGGGTGCTCAACGCCGCAGGTGGCGTGAGCCGGCGCGCCACGCCGGGCAGCGAGCTTACGCAGCGGCAACTGCTGGAGCGCGAAGGCGTGCACTTCGACCCGCGCGGCCGGGTGTGCCTGGCCGTCGAGCGGTGGCGACCCCGCGCCCGCAACTGAGGCCGGCGTGGTAAGATTCCCACCATGAAAACGTCCCTGACCGGCGCCGCGCCCGATCCGTGGGCCGCGCTCCGCGCGCTGACGCCCGCCCGCATCGCCCTGGGACGCGCGGGCCAGAGCCTCCCCACGCGCGCGCACCTCGACTTTCAGCTCGCCCACGCCCGTGCCCGTGACGCGGTCCACGAGGCACTCGATAGCGGACGTCTCGGTGACGCGCTGGCGAGCTCGGGGCTGGAGACGCTTCCGGTCCGGAGCGCCGCGCCCGACCGCGTCACATATCTCCAGCGGCCGGACCTGGGCCGCCGGCTCGATCCGGCCTCGCGCGCCGAACTTGCTGCCGCGGCGCCCACCGATCCTGCGGACGCAGTCTTCGTCGTGGCGGACGGCCTCTCCGCCCGGGCCGCCCAGTCGCATGCGGCCACTCTGGTCGCGGCGCTGGCGCCGCGGCTCCAGGAGGTCGGCTGGCGGCTCGCGCCCGTGGTCGTCGCCCTCCAGGCCCGGGTGGCCCTCGGCGACGAGATCGGCGCGCTGCTTCGCGCCCGGCTCGTTCTCGTGCTGCTCGGAGAGCGGCCCGGACTGAGCGCGCCCGACAGCCTCGGCGCCTATCTGACCTGGGATCCACGGCCCGGCCGCACCGACGCGGAACGGAACTGCGTCTCCAACATCCGCCCCGAGGGGCTGGTGCCCGCACGCGCGGCCGACCGGCTGTACCACCTGATGCTGGAGGCCGCGCGGCGGCGGCTCTCGGGCGTTGCCCTCAAGGCCGACGACCTGATGCTCGGCGCATGATCGTCCACGTCCTGGGCGTGCCCATGGATCTGGGCTCCGGCCGGCGCGGCGTGGACATGGGGCCGTCCGCCATCCGGATCGCCGGCCTCGAGGCTCGGCTCCGCGAGCTGGGCCACACGGTCGTGGACGACGGCGACATCACCATCAGGAACATGGAGGAGCTAAAGGTCGGCGACGTGCGGGCCCGCTACCTGGCCGAGATCGCGCGGGCGGCGGGGGTCGCGTGCCGCAAGGTGGAGCGCATCATGAGCCGGGGGCACTTCCCGCTGCTGCTCGGCGGCGACCACTCGATCGCCGTCGGCACCGTGTCGGGCATTGCTGCCTATTGCCGGAGCGAGGGGAAGAAGCTGGGTCTCCTCTGGGTGGACGCGCACGGTGACATCAACACGCCGGATTCGTCACCGTCGGGCAACATCCACGGAATGCCCGTCGCCGCGCTGCTCGGGTTCGGTCCGGACAAGCTCACGGGCATCGGCGGAAAGTTCCGCAAGCTCGACCCGGCGAACGTGGCTCTGGTCGGTATCCGGAGCCTGGACGAGGGTGAGAAGCACCGCCTCAAGGAGCTCGGCGTGCAGGTCCACACGATGGCGGACATTGACCGGCACGGGATCCACCGGATCATGAAGAAGGCGCTCGCGCGGGTCACGGAAGGGGTCGACTGCGTGCACGTGAGCTTCGATCTCGACGCCGTGGACCCGACGGTGGCGCCGGGCGTAGGCACCCCGGTGAAGGGCGGCCTGGACTACCGCGAGGCACACCTGATCATGGAGCTGCTCAACGACTCTGGGGTGATGACGTCACTGGAGATGGTCGAGGTGAACCCGATCCTGGACCAGGGGAATGCATCCGCGGCGTTCGCGGTGGAGCTGGTGCAGTCGGCGTTCGGCAAGAAGATCATCTAGGAACGCCGCACGGCGCCGCACGGCGCCTCACGCGGCCGGCGGCGCCGCCCAGCCGTCCAGGACCGTGCGCACCGTGCGAGCGAGCACGTACGGCGGAAAGGGCTCCTGCAGAAAGGGCGCTCTCGGGTGCAGCAGACCGCGCCGGATGTTTTCCGCCCGCCCGTCTGCCGAGGTGAAGATCACCGGCGTGTGCGGCCAGAGCGAGCCCAGCGAGATACCCAGGTGGTAGTCGCGCGAGGGCGGTGGGGCGAGGTCGATCAGGAGCAGATCCACCGCCGCTCCGTGGCGCTCGACGCACCATTGCGCTGCCACCGAATGCGGCGAGGGGATGGTGGTATAGCCCTGGGCTCTCAGCGTGCGGCATACGTGCGCCCGCAACGCCTCATCCTCGTGCACGACCAGAATCGTCTCGCGAGACGCGGTCATCGGCAGTGCTCCACGGGGTTGTGTTGGGATGACCTGATGGCTGGACGACAAAATCGCTGCACGACCCGGGCCACACGCACGTACGAGGGAGCGCATTCGAGCGGCACTTCGAACTCTGCCGTGAATCGCGGCATCTCTGCACATCGCCAGAAGAATCGACCAGCCTGAATTGGTGACCACAGTCACTGTAGGGTTGTGGCGCGACCGATAGGTTCTCGGCACGTGGTTGCCGGGATCGCTGGTGTCGTGGCCGTGCTCCCGTCCGGTAGGCCCCCTTCCGCCCGATTCGCCGCAGCCACTCCGACGAGCAGGACCTTCATCGCCCGGCCCGCGCATCACGCGCCAGGGCCGGAGCGTCTCGACTTTCAGAGCGTGGAGGAGGAGGAAGCAGCATGGATCGCGACAACTACGACGACTACGGCTGGCGCGGGCAGCAGCGCGGCCCGGAGCAGAGCCAGCGAGGCTGGTCGCAGGGACGCCCGGGCTACGAGGGAAGCTACGGCCGAGGCGGCTATGGCGGCCAAGGCTACGGCGGCGCGTACGGCAGCCCCTACGGCCAAGGAGGATACGGCCCCGGCCGGTACGGCCAGGGCTTTCAGGGCGGTTATAGCCAGTCATCCTACGGCCAGCCGCGGAGCGGCCAGACCGGCGGGTGGCAGGGACGTGAAGGGCAGGGGATGTACGGCGGCTACGGCCAGGGCGGATACGGCGAAGGCCGGGTCGCGTGGCCCGAGGAGCGGGAGAACCAATTCCGGGAGAGCAACAAACCCGGCCGCGGCTCCTCCGGCGAGCAGGAGAAGCAGCGCGGCCAGTTCGCGGGCCGCGGCCCCAAGGGCTACAAACGCTCCGACGACCGCATCCTCGAGGATGTGAACGAGGCGTTGACGCGTAACCCCGACATCGACGCGGGCGATATCGAAGTCAAGGTCGAGAGCGGTGAGGTGACCCTGACCGGCACCGTGGACAGCCGTCAAACCAAGCGGCTGGCCGAAGACCTGGCCGAGGACTGCTCCGGCGTGCACGAGGTGCACAATCAGCTCCGCATCAAGCACCCGCAGTCGGGCAACGCAGCCGAAGGCGGCGAGGCGCGGCCAAGATCTGGACGGGCCACCTCGACCGCGAGCTCCTGACGCTCAGCAGAAGGGAATGACGATCATGGCACAAGGTGACTGGACCTACGGGGACCGCTCGCAGTACGGCGGGAATCCTGAATACCGGCAGGGCGAACAGCAGGGCCGCCAATGGCAGGGCGGGCAGTGGGAAGGTGGCCAGCAGGGCGGAGGTTATCGGGGCGGCTACCAGGGCGGTGGATTCCCGGGCCAGAGCGGCTATCAGGGCGCCGGATACCAGGGCGGTTTTCAGGGTGGTCCGCAGGGCAGCGGTTATCAGGGCGGTCCGCAGGGCGGATGGGAACAGATGACCAACCTGGGCCGCGGCTACGGTGAGTCGTTCGGGCCCGGCATGGGCCGGGGCGGTGGACAGCAAGGCTACTATCAGGGCGGCTACGGCGGCCAGGGCTTCCAGGATCGCTACACCGGCCAGGAATATCGGGGCGGTTACGGCGGGAGCCAGCAGCGCGGCTTCGAGGGTCAGCAGCAGTACGGCGGCCAGGGCTACGGCAGCCAGGGCTACGACAGCTCCGAGGGTTGGCACACCTACGGCCAGCCCGGCGCCTCCGGCTATGGCGGCATGAGCCAGTCCCCGGCCTACGTCTATGGGTACGTCGTCACGACCTATACGGGCCGCGGCCCCAAGGGCTACAAGCGGTCCGACGAACGCATCCAGGAGGAGATCAGCGACGAGCTCACCCGCCACCCCGAGATCGACGCCAGCGACATCGAGGTGCAGGTGCAGGACGGTGAGGTGACGCTGAGCGGAACCGTGGACGATCGCAGGACCAAGCGCCTCGCCGAGGACCTCGCGGAGCAGTGCTCCGGCGTCCAGCAGGTGCACAACCGCGTGCGCGTCCGGAAGGGTTCGGCGCAGCACCCGTCGCAGGGCGCGGGCGAGGGCACCAAATCGCGCGGAGGACGGTCCGGCGGCGGAGCCGGCTGAGCCGCTACCGTACGTGAAGGGGGCATGCCCGGGCGAGTGTCCGGGCATGCCCCCTTCGCACGCCCCTTCCTGTGTCGGCTGTCACACGCCGGGATGGGGCTGGGGCGACGCGGAGACGGCGCAGCTGGCGCATAGTAGATGAGACCCCGGACTTGGATCCACGCGCAAAGGAGGACCCCGTGAGCCCCAAGACCCCAGCGGTGCTCGTCGCCGTGTTCCTGCTGGCGGGCACCCGGATGGCATCGGCGCAGGACTCCGGCCTGTCGCCGAGCCCGACGCTGCCCAGTGACACGCTCGAGGCCAACTATGCGCCCCGCTCCGAGCCCGGCCCGATGCCCGAGCTGGCACCGACCCTTCCGAGCGACACCCTGGACGCGACCGCGCCGGTGGACTCGTTCCCCACGGACCCGTTCGATGGGGCCGCGCCCGATGATTCCGTGCCCGGCGACTCCGCCCAGGACGATGCCACCCCGGGCGAGGCCTCACCCGCAACGCCGGATGACAGCGCCGCGCTGCGTGATCTTCGGAGCTGGATTCAGCTGCATCCCGGGGTCGAGCTGCCGGTGCCGCAGCCCCCGCCCAGGGCAGTGCTGGCCCGGGTCTGAGCTCAGCGGGGTCCGGCGCACTCTCCCGCGGGCCGTTGCCCCTTGAGGAACCGGAGCATGTCCGCCGTCCGCTCGAACACTCGCACGGCGGGGTCCGCGAGCGCGCGATCCCGCGGTGCGAGCTTGAGGTCGAGGTGGGGCCAGCGCCGGTTGCCCAGATGGAGCGCCGCGGACGGCGCGCCGACCCGCTCCCGGAATCGCTCCAGCTCGGCCACGTCGTTGGTGCTGGACAGCACGTGCGACCATCCCGGCGCCGACCGGTTCTCCCGATCCATCACGATCACGGGTGCGTCCCCTCGCCCAGAAACTCGACCGTCCGGCGCACCACCACCGGATCGCGCAGGATCGCGCGGTGGCCCAGGCCCGTGGTCGCAATCAGCCGCGCGCCCGGCCAGGCCGACGCGATTTCCTCCGCATTGGTGAACGGGACGTCGAGGTCCTCGCGGTCGTGGAAGAGCAGGGCTGCGGTCCCGAGCGATCGTGCGATCGTCGCGACGTGGAGCTCGTCCCACCGCGCCTCCAGCCGCGCCTCCAGATTCCGCCGCATCGCGGAGCGCACGGGAAGTGGCAGCCGGAGGTAGTTCGCGAACGCCGTCGTGAATCGCGTCACGTCGGCCGGCGCGGCGACGAGCACCACCCGCTCGACCCGGAGACCGTCGCGCAGGGCCACGGCCGCCGCGGCGCCACCCAGCGAATGTCCGACGATTCCGTGAAGCGGCCCGGCCACGTTGCCGACGGCCTGCATCGCACGGGCGAACTGCGGCAGCGAAGCGAACCGGCCGGTCGAGCGCCCGTGCGCCGGCGCGTCATACACCACCACGCGGAACCCCGCAGACGAGAGCGCCCTGGCCATGGCGCCGAACCGCCCGGCCCGGCTCCCCCAGCCGTGCGCCAGCAGCACCGTCCGGCCCTCGCCCCACTCCCACGCGGCCAGCTCCTCTCCATCGGCGCGCACGGTGAACGCGCGTCCCGTCTCGAGGAACTCCTCGTCGCCGGCGCGTGCCCCGTGCCGCGGTGGCGTGCAGAAGATGGATTCCGCCCAGCGCGCGGCCACTTCGGGCGCCGCGGTGCCGACGGTTCGGAAGACGGCGCGGAGCGCGAGGACTCGTGCCGGGGGAGGTCTGATGCGTAGCCGTTGCATGCGGGAGTATGGCGAGGGCCGCGGGCTTGGCGCAAACGCTGGCGGCCGCGGCCGGGGTGACCACGGTCACCCGATGGCCGCCGCCCGCACGCTACGTTGGTTGGGTTCGCACCAGACCCATTGCCAATCCGGTGACATGGAGGAGCGCATGGCCGACGACGACCGGGATGCCCGCGGCGAGCTGGGAACCGACTGGAAGGCCGCCTGGGAGACCGAGGACAACTACTGGCAGGAGAACTTCAGCAGCCGCCCCTACGCCCTGGGACCCGACTATTACGACCGCTTCCGGCCGGCCTACCGCTACGGCTTCGAGTCCGCCCGCGACAACATGGGCCGCTCCTGGGATGAGGCGGAGCCCGACCTGCGCGAGGGGTGGACACGCTATCAGAACGACAGCGGCAGCCCGTCGGCGTGGGAGGAGATCAAGGCCGCCGTCCGCGACGCGTGGGACCGGGTAACCGGCGGCCATACCGCCGACGACCAGGTCCCGCGGCCACCGACCCGCGAGTAGTGCCATATTTCCTGAATGGCCGATTCCATACGCGACCTGTTCTTCGGAACGCCCTCACGGGAGCTCGTCGAAGCCGTCGAGCCGCGGCGCTCGTTCGATGACGTGGTGCTTCCGGAACGGACGCTCCGCTCGCTCAACCACGCGCTCGCCATCGTGCGGAAGCACGACCTCATCTTCCGTCAGTGGGGCCTGGCCGAGCGGCACGACACGGGCATGGGCCTGGCTTTTCACTTCGCCGGGCCGCCGGGAACGGGGAAGACGATCTGCGCCGAGGCGCTGGCGTACTCGCTCGACCGCCGGCTGCTGGTCGTCCGCTACGCCGAGCTCGAGTCTCGCTGGGTAGGCCAGACGGCCAAGCACGTGGCCGCCGTGTTTCGCGCCGCCGAGCGGCAGGACGCCGTGCTCTTCTTCGACGAGGCCGACGCGATCGCCGGACGCCGCTTCAGCTCCGTGCAGGCGGCGGTGGAGCGCGAGGCCAACTCCGTCGTGAACGTGCTGCTCCACGAGCTCGAGACGTTTCCGGGGGTCGTCATCTTCGCGACCAACCTGGCCTCGAACATGGACCCCGCCTTCGAGCGCCGCATCCGGACCCACATTCTCTTCGAGATGCCTTCCGCCGAGGAGCGCGAGCGGATCTGGCAGGTGCAGCTCCATCCGCGGAAAACGCCGCTGGCCGACGACGTGGATTTCCGGGCGCTGGCGGAGGCCTACCCCCGGAGCGGGGGCGACATCAAGAACGCGGTGCTCAAGGCCGCCCAGATCGCCACCACCGAGACCGGCCCGGACGCCGCGAAGCGCATCCATCAGCGGCACTTCGTCCAGGGAATGGAGGAAGTCGTCGCCGGCACGACGGTGATGGGCCAGTCCCTGTTCGAGGAGGCGCCTGCCCCGAGCCTGATGGAGGCCATCTCCGAAGGCCAGGAGTCCCTCCGCGCCGAGCTCGCGCTCCTGGCCGAGCGAATCGAAGGCCTGGAGCGCCGCCAGGAAAAGCGCCTCCAGAAGCTGGACGAGCGCCACGAGGCCGCCAAAGCCGCCGCCGACGCGGCGGCATCGGACGTCCAGGCCACGCACGCCCGCATGCGCAGAATGTGGCTGGCCCTGATCGCCGCGGCCGTCCTCGCGCTCGCGGCGCTCCTGCTGCCCCTGCTACGCACCGCCTGACGGGCCGCGCGTCATCTCGCCTTCAACAACACATCCTCGCTCCGCACGTTCGCCCCGACCACCAGCACCAGCAGCCGTGATTCATAGCCCGGCGCCGTCACCCGTACGTACTGCATGCGACAGTTGTCCACCAGCGCCATGTCGAAGCGGAAGCGGTACTCGCCGGCCGGATCGGTGAAGGTGACGTACGGTGTGCCCAGCATCTGCAGGTGCGCGCCCGAGAGCGGCTTCCCGTCGTCCTTCCGGAAGATCTTACCCACCACCACGCCGTACTGCGTTGTCCCCGCCGAGTCCGCGGGCGCGGACGGCCTCGGAATGCAGCGCTCGGGGTGGTCGGGAAGGTACGCCTCCATCGGGCGCACCGCGCGCGGCCCCGCACCGGGCCGCGTGCCGGGCTCGGGGCTCCCGAAGATCCGCTTCGCCTCGGACTCCATCGTCACCGCGGCGGGGTTGGTGGCAGCGGGCGACCCTCGTCTGTCCGCGCTCGCCCGCTCGCCGCCGGTGGGGTCGTCCCTCGTCGCCTCCTCACCTTCGGCACGTCTGGCCTCCGGCGGCGCGTTGGCATCGGGCTCGGGGGTGTGCTGCTCCTTCTCCGGCGGAGGTGCCATCGCCCGCGGCGGCACGGCCGGCGGTGGCGGAGGTTGCGGCGGCGGCTGCTGAGGTGGCGGCTGCTTGGGCGGCGGAGGAGCCGGCGGCCGCGGAGGCGGCGTCCTGGCCGGAGGCT
The DNA here is from genome assembly GCA_025927545.1 of Gemmatimonadales bacterium. GTDB lineage: Bacteria > Gemmatimonadota > Gemmatimonadetes > Gemmatimonadales > GWC2-71-9 > CAVVWJ01. The sequence goes on along the minus strand of JAICLE010000012.1, from coordinate 1,730 downwards.
CGAGATACACCATCTGCGTCTCCCGCCCCGTCTCCGGCACCGCCTGCTGCTTCCCCGACGGCTTCTCCCCATGCTCGCGCGTGAGCAGCACCGCCAGCACCAGAAGCGCCGCGTGCAGCGCGGCGCTCAAGGTGAGAGAGATCCACTGTCGTTGAGAGGGAGAAGCGTCCATCGGCTTGGGCAACGGTCCTCGGAAGGACGGAAAGACGTCGGACGGAAAGGCGGAAGGACGGTCGGACGGTCAGGCGAGCCGGAATCTAGCCGGATGCGGCGGTCGCGGGCGCGGTCCCCCTCCCGCCGTCTTTCCGTCCTTCCGTCCTTCCGCCCCCCGCTACACCTCCTCCCCCGCCCGCCACCCCCGCTCTCTGAGGCGCTCGAGCAGCGCGAGCACCTGCGGCCGGTCCTGGTGCACGGTCAGCACCAGCAGGTCTCCGGGCCGCGCCCACGCGAGCGCGTCCCGCACGGCCGCCAGCTCGGTGCCCGGTTGGCTCACCGACTCCGCGGGCATGCCGAGCCGGATCAGCTCGTCGGCCATGAGGGCGGGGACCTCGCCGGGACTGCGGCCGCGGAGATACCGCTCCATCTCCTTCAGCACCACGCGGTCCGGCTTGAGCCCGAGCGCCGTGCGGGCGAGCGCGCGAATCGCATCGTCCGACCGGTCTCCCGCCTGCCCCAGGAGGACCAGACGGCGGCGCGCGGGCATCGCCCGCGTCATTGCCACGAGCGCGGCCATCCCGTGAGGATTGTGCGCATAGTCCACCACGACCCGCACGCCGCCGAGCTCGAAGAGGTTGGCCCGGCCCACGTTGTCGCCCTCGCCGCCGAACCGGCGGAGCGCGCGCGCGACCACGTCCGGCGTCACGCCCAGGACCGACGCGGCGCCCAGCGCGGCGAGGGCGTTGGCCACGTTGTGGCGCGCGGTGCCGCCGGCAGCCACCGGCACCTCGTCTACCGACATCACCGCTGTCCGCTCGCCTCCCTCCACCAGCACCAGGCGTCCGTGGTCGTGAATGGCCGCTCTGTCACTCGCAGCCACGAGCTCGGCGGTCTCCGGAAGCTCGGGATCGAGCGCGAACCACAGGACCGGCGCGCGGACCCCCGCAGCGCGCTCCCGCAGCAACGCGTCGTTGGCGTTGAGCACCACCGCCCCGCCGGGGCGGACCGCGCGCGCCACGAGCAGCTTCACTTCGGCCAGCGCCGCCATATCCTGAATCCCGAACTCGCCCAGGTGGTCGTCCGCGACGTTGGTCACCACCGCCACGTCGGCCCGTTCGAGCGGCAGGCCGCGCCGCAGCATCCCGCCGCGCGCGGTCTCGAGCACCGCCGCCTCCACGTCCGGGCACCGGAGCAGCAGCCGCGCCCCGCTCGGCCCCGAGTAGTCGCCCTCGGCGATCCGAACGCCGCCCACGCTCACGCCGTCGGTGGAGGTGACGCCGGCCGTGCGGCCCGCGTCGGCCAGGATGGCGGCGAGCATGCGCACTACGGTGGTCTTTCCGTTCGAACCGGTGACGAGCGCGACCGGCACGTCGTGCACCCGGTCCCATGCGACCGCCGCGGGCGGTGGCAGCGCCGACGCCGGCCAGACCAGCGCTCCGGTACCCGTGCCCACCGAGACCAGCTCCTCGCCGGCAAGGAAGCTGACCCCATGTGCCCGTGCCGCGTCGTGGAGCGCGAGGAGCTCGGGGTTGCGCTCTTGGGAGATCACCCGCTCCAGGTGCGCCACGGTCGCC
>JAICLE010000154.1 GCA_025927545.1 Gemmatimonadales bacterium | reverse complement strand
GGACGGGTATGTTGGGGATGGGCTGGTGGTGGGGGGGCTGGTCGGGGGGTCAGGCGGTGGGGCGGTCGGCTGAACTGTCAGCCCGAGCACAGCGAGGGATCTACTCGCCCGGGGGTCGAACTCGGCCCAGCCAGATCCCTCGCTGCGCTCGGGATGACAGTTCAGCCGACCGCCCGACCGCCTGACCGCCCGACCTGCCCCCCCCATCCTCCTGCCATTCCCCAACATCCGCTTCCCCTGCCAGATCGGCACCCCAATTCCCGCACTCGGCAGACCTGTAGTTCGCGCGCAACCTCAAGCCCCACACCGCGTTACCCGAGCCTTGACTTGCCCGATCCCCTCCCCGTTATTCCGCGAAGGGCCGCCCCCGCCCGCTGACTGACGCCACTTCCGGAGCCCTGTTGGCCTCCGTTGATCGAAAGAAAATCCAGATGACGCACCCCAGCCGTACCGTCCCCGCGCTCGTTCGGCCGCCCGGCGCGCCGGTCGAGGAATCGCTCGGCACGCGCATCGAAGCGGAGCTCGCGCCCGAGCCGCCGAGGGCGCGCAGCGTTCCGCGTGAGCTGACTATCCACGGCGACACCCGCGTGGACGAATATTTCTGGCTTCGCAATCGCGAAGATCCCGAGGTGCTGGCCTACCTCGAGGCGGAGAACCGCTACACCGACGCGGTGATGCACTGCACCGAGGCGCTCCAGGAGCGCCTCTTCGCCGAAATGCGGGGGCGCATCAAGGAGACCGATCTCTCGGTGCCGGAGCGCATCGACGGCTGGCTCTACTACCATCGCACGGCGGAGGGCGCGCAGTATCCCATCTACTGCCGGCGTCCGGTGGATAACGAGAACGCCGAAGAGGTCCTGCTCGACCTCAATCCTCTCGCCGCCGGCCACGCCTACTTCCGGCTCGGCGCCTTCGAGGTGAGTCCCGACCATCGCCTGCTGGCGTACGCGGTGGACACGAGCGGCGCCGAGTCGTTCAGCCTGTACGTGAAGGACCTGGCGACGGGGGCACTGCTGGCGGAGACGCTCGTCAACGTCTCGCCCAGCGTGGCGTGGGCCAACGACAGCCGCACCCTGTTCTACGTCGTGCTCGACGAGGCGCGCCGCCCCTGCCGGCTCTACCGCCACATCCTCGGCGCCAACTCGGCGGAAGACGCGCTGGTCCACTTCGAGGCCGACGAGTCGTTCTTCCTCGACATCGCCCGCACCCGGAGCAACGCCTTCCTCCTGCTCGAGCTGGCCAGCCACTCGACATCCGAGGTGCGCTTCGTGAGCGCCGACCGGCCGGAGGAGCCGTTCCGCACGGTCGAGCCGCGCCACGCCGGCGTCGAGTACACCGTGAGCCATCATGGCGACCGGTTCTTCATCACCACCAACGACGCGGCGCCCAACTTCCGCCTGGTGAGCGCTCCGGTCACCAGCCCCGCGCGCGCGCACTGGACCGAGCTGCTCCCGCACCGCCCGGACACCAAGCTGGATTCGACCGACGCGTTCCGGCACCACCTCGTGGTCTACGAGCGCGAGGCCGGTCTCCGGCAGATCCGGGTGCTCGACCTCGCCTCGGGCGCCGATCACCTGGTGGCGTTCCCCGAGCCGGTCTACACCGTGCGCCAGCACGAGAACCCGGAGTTCGACACCACCCTGCTCCGCTTCAGCTACACCTCGATGGTGACGCCGAATGCCGTGGTGGACTACGACATGGCGGCGCGCACCTGGACCGTGCGGAAGCAGACCGAGGTGCTGGGCGGCTACGACCCGGCGCGCTACCGCACCGAGCGTCGCTTCGCGACGGCGCCGGACGGCACCCAGGTCCCCATCTCGCTGGTGTACCAGCTCCCGCTCGAGCGTCCGGGCGGCCCCCGGCCCCTCCTGCTCAACGGCTACGGGGCGTACGGCATCTGCTTCGACCCGTCGTTCTCGTCGAGCAGCCTGAGCCTGCTGGAGCGAGGCTTCGTGGTGGCCATCGCCCACGTCCGCGGCGGCGAGGACATGGGCCGGCCGTGGTACGAGGCCGGGAAGCTGCTCAACAAGCCGAACAGCTTCACCGATTTCATCGCGGCGGCGGAGCACCTGGTGGCGGAAGGGCTCACCTCGCCCGACCGGCTGGTCATCAGCGGCGGGAGCGCGGGCGGGCTGCTGATGGGCGCCGTCACCAACCTCCGGCCCGACCTCTTCCGCGCGGTGCTGGCGGAGGTGCCGTTCGTGGACGTGGTGAACACCATGCTCGACGCCACCCTCCCGCTCACCGTCATCGAGTACGAGGAGTGGGGCAACCCCAACGACCCGGCGTTCTACGACTGCATCAGGTCATACTCGCCGTACGACAACGTCCGCGAGACGGCCTACCCCAACATGCTCGTCACGGCCGGTCTCAACGACCCGCGCGTGGCTTACTGGGAGCCGGCCAAGTTCACCGCCCGGCTCCGGGCCCGGAAGACCGACTCCAACCGCCTCCTCCTCCGCACCAACATGGGCGCCGGCCACGGCGGCGCGTCAGGCCGCTGGGACTACCTGCGGGAGGTGGCGTTCAAGTACGCATTCGTGCTGGATGTGCTGGGGGTTTCCGAGTAGGCGCTGCCCCGAGCCTGAGTCCGATTCACCAGGCTACGGATCCACCACGGAGGCACAGAGGGCACGGAGGGTTCCCACGGCAGGAGGGCTCCCTGGACCCGGACAACAACAACAAATTGGTGGTGGCTCCGCGTCCGGATGCGCTCCGCTTCCACATCCCTCTGTGTTCCTCCGTGCCCTCTGTGCCTCTGTGGTGAACCACCAACCCGATCCCACCCACCCGGGCCGACGACTAGCTCGCCTGCGATACCGCAGTCGCCCGCCGGAGCCAGCGGTCCAGCAGCCATTCCCAGCCGAGCGTGCCCCGGATCGCTCCCGGGCGAACGCCGAAGAGACGAAGGCACTGCCGGCTGAGCGACGAGTGGTCGCTGTAGCCGCACTCCACCGCCAGCACCAGCAGCGACGCCCCCGCATGGGCCTGTAACCGGAGCGCCGCGCGGAGGGCGTGCGCGACGGCGAGCCACTTCCCCGGCCCCGGCACCCCCGCCCGCTGGAACCAGGTGCGTACCGTCCGCTCCGGATGACCCCGTTCCACGAGCAGCTTCCCCACATCCCAGCCCCGCGGCGACTCGCGGAAGATCACCGCCACCAGGTGCCCCACGGCCGGCGGGAGCCCCGGGAGCCGGACCGGCAGCCACCGCTCCACCTCCTCCGCGAGGTTGGTCGGGTCGGTGAGCGCATGGCGCAGCCGGGGAAGCGGCGCCTCCTCCTCCAGCAGCACCGCCCGCACTCCCATCCCGCCGGCGCGCCGGGCCCAGTCCGGGTCGCGCGCTTCCGGCGCCGACCCCAGCCGCAGCACCACGGCCGCCGCGGGAAACGCCACCCGGAGCCGCGCCACGAGCAGCGCCGCCTCCCCCCACACCTCCCCCGGCGAGGGGAGGTGAACGCCGAGCACCGTGCCATCGGGCAGTTCGTCCGGCACAAGAGCCCCCACGTCCGGCACCGCCTCGACCCGCTCATACGGCGGCGCGAGCCTGAACACGGAGGGGGTAGCGGCCAGGACCTGCAGTGACATGCGCCGGCACCTGCTGGGGCCCGGCCGGAAGCCGGACGAACGACAAGATAACTCGCGGGCCAGAAGCCGAAATATCAAACGGCCATATGACCGCCGCTTTGCGGAACTGTCCGGCCCCCCCGAGACCTCAGCGCACCGGCGGCGAGGCGCGTGTCCGGACGTCGGCCAGCACCGGCTGGAGCTCGGCATCCGCGCGCCGCCACAGTGCCAGCAGACGGCGCCGCACATCGACAGCCGCCCGGGTCTCTCCCGTCGCTTCGTACAGCTCGCCCAACCGCTTCAGCGCCGCGCCCAGCTCCACGGCATCCACTTCGTAGCGGAAGAACCAGGGGGTGGTGAGATAGCGCTCGTACGTGGCGATGGCGGCCGCGGCGTTCCCCTGCGCGTCGTAGGCCCGCGCAAGGTCGGGGAGCGGACAGATGGCACAGCTATGGATCTCCGCGGCTTCCCGGAGGGCGGCCACCGCCGGCGCGAGGTGCCCCTCGGCCAGGGCGATCGTCCCCTCGGTCCAGGCGCGGTCGGCCCGCCGGCTGCGGTCGAGGAGACTGTCCATCGCCCGCGCGCTCGCCAGCGCCGCTCTCGCTCGCCCGAGGTTGCCCGCCGCGGCGTAAAACCGGGCGAGCTCGTCGTACGGTCGGTCGCCCGGCAACATGCTGTCGAGCGGCTGCCGCTGCAGCGCGGAGTCCACCAGCGCGAGCGCGGCCGCGGTGTCGGCCCGAAACCGCAGCCGCAGATAGCCGCGCTGACGCGCGCCGAACAGGCCGCGCCCCCAGGACTCCGACGCGGCCGCCAGCGCGGCCTGTGTGCGCCAGTGCCGTTCAGCCTCGTCCAGCCGGCCCTGTGTCATCACGATGCCCGCCATCTGCTCGAAGGCGTCCACCAGGTCGAGCGTATCCGCCTGCTTCGCCGCGATATTCGCCTCGGCCCGCCGCTCGGCGCCCTCCCAGTCCTGCTGCGCGGACGCATCCTGCACCTCGACCGTGAGCAGCAACGGGTTCTCGGGGGAG
>JAICLE010000165.1 GCA_025927545.1 Gemmatimonadales bacterium | reverse complement strand
GGAAGGACGGAAGGACGGAAGGACGGAAGGACGGAAGGACGGAAGGGGGTGCGCGGCACCGGCACTGTCATCCCGAGCGGAGCGAGGGATCTACCAACCCGGAGCTCGAGCTCGACCGGGCAAGATCCCTCGCTCCGCTCGGGATGACAGCCCCGCCCGAATGCGTCCTTCCGTCCTTCCACCTTTCCGTCTTTCCGTCTTTCCGTCTTTCCCACCTTCCGTCCTTCCGTCATTCCGCCCCCTCCTTCACCTCCTCCCACAACCCATCCAGCGCCTCCAGCCCCGCTGCGTGCAGGTCGAGGCCGCGCTCGTCCGCCAGGCGCTCCACGGCTTCGAAGCGGTCACGGAACTTCCGGTTGGCGTGGTCGAGCGCGGGCCCGGGCTGGACGCCGGCCTTCCGGGCGAGGTTGACCACGGCGAACAGCAGATCGCCGATTTCTTCGGTCAGCGCCTCATCGGGGGCGGATGGGGGGTCGGAGGTGCGATTCGCGAGCTCCGCTTTCACCTCGGCGAGCTCTTCGCGCACCTTGTCCATGGGGCCCTCGACGTCGGGCCAGTCGAAGCCGACCGACCCCGCCCGCTCCTGCAGCCGATAGGCCATGAGCAGCGGCGGGAGGGTGGGGGTGATTCCCGCCAGAGTCCGGCCCCCGCGCTCTCGCCGCTTGATCAGCTCCCACGGCTCGGCTTGACCGAGATCGAACAGGTGCGGGTGGCGGCGGCGCATCTTGGCCTCGAGGCCTGCCGCTACGTCGTCCGGACGGAAGTCGCCGCGCTCCTCCGCGATGACGAGCTGGAAGGCCAGGTGCAGCAGGAGATCGCTCAGCTCGTCACGGATCGGCTCCGTCGCGCCTTCGCCCAGCGCATGATCGAGCTCGAGCACCTCCTCGACCAGATACGGACGCAGCGTCTCGCGGGTCTGGGCCCGATCCCAGGGGCAGCGGGCCCGCAGATCGCGCACCATCGCCATGGCGCGTCCCAGCGCGGAATCGTCTTGCATTCATACCTCGCCAGAAATATGATACCGCCGGCTCACCATGACCTTTACCCTCGACAAGGCCCGAGCCTGGGTGGATGTGGACCTGGGCGCCCTCGTGGCCAACGCACGCACGCTGTCCGGCCTCACCGGGAGTCGCCTGCTGCCGATGGTCAAAGCTAACGGCTACGGACTCGGCGCCATTGCGGTGGCGCGCGCACTCGAGCCGCTGGAGCCGTGGGGCTACGGCGTGGCGTCGGTGGAGGAGGGGGCGGCGCTCCGCTCGGCCGGGATCGGCCGGCCGCTCCTGGTGACGAGCCCGCTGCTCGCGGCCGCGATCGACGGCCACCTCGCGCACGATCTCCGCCCCAGCATCGGCGACCTCGAGGCGCTCGGCGCGTGGTGCGGCCGGTCGGCGCGTCCGTTCCATGTGGAGATCGACACCGGGATGGCGCGCGCCGGGTTCCGCTGGAACGACGGGCCCGCGCTCGCCGCCGCCGCCGAACTTCTCCGCGACGCCCGCGGCTGGGAAGGGGTCTACACCCATTTCCACAGCGCCGACTCGGATCCCGCCTCGGCCGCATCGCAATGGGAGCGGCTCTGCGGCGTGGTCGCCGCGCTGCCGCGCCGCCCGGGGCTGCTGCACGCGGCCAACAGTGCGGGCGCCCTCTGCGGCCGCGCCTACGCCGGCGATCTCATCCGGCCGGGCATCTTCCTCTACGGCGGCCGCGCGGGTGCGACGGCCCCGCTGCCGGTCGCCGCGCTTCGCGCGCGCGTGGTCGCCGTCCGGCGGGTGGCCGCGGGTGATCCGGTGAGCTACGGCGCCACCTGGCACGCCGCGCGGGAGACGACCGTCGCCACGCTCGGGCTGGGGTATGGCGACGGCTTCCTCCGCGCGTCGCGCGAACAGTCGCCTGCATTGCCGCCGCGGCTGGTCGAGCTCGGAGGCGCGCTGGTGCCGGTCGTGGGCCGGGTGACGATGGACATGACCATGGTGGACGCGGGCGACACGCCGGTGGGGCGGGGCGATGTCGCGACGATCTTCGGCGGGCGGGTCTCGCTCGACCAGCAGGCGGCGGCCGCGGGGACCATCGCCTACGAAATGCTGACGGCGCTCGGCGCCCGCGTGCCCCGCCGGTACGGGGGAGAGACATGAACCGGCACTTCGCGTCGCTCGTGCTCGGGCTGGCGCATCAGGCGGAGGCCGCGCTTTCGGGCTCGCTGCCGCCGGGAGCGGAAGGCGCCGGCGATGCGCGGGCCGTGGCGCAGACGCTCATCGACACCCTGGGCATGCTCGCCGACAAGACCGAGGGCCGACTCGAGCCGGACGAGCGCCAGCTGCTGGACCAGGCGCTCACCGGGCTTCGCTTTCGCTACGTGCAGACCGCCCCGCGCTCGTGACCCGCCGAGCCGCGATCATCGTGCTCGACGGGCTCGGGATCGGGCCGGCGCCGGACACGGACGCCTACGGTGACAGCGGGAGCAACACGCTCGGCAACGTTGCCCGGTCGGTTGGTGGACTGGCGCTGCCGCACCTGGAAGCACTGGGCCTCGGGTCATGCGCGCCGCTCGCGGGTGTCGCTCCCGCGGCCGGGGGGGCGTACGGCGTGGCCCTGCCGGCGAGCCCCGGGAAGGACAGCACCACCGGACATTGGGAGCTGTGCGGCCTGATTCTGGCCGCGCCGTTCCCCACTTATCCGCACGGGTTTCCCCCTGAGGTGATCGCGGAGTTCGCCCGCCGCACCGGACGAGGCGTGCTCGCGAACAAGCCGGCCTCGGGCACCCGCGTGCTGGACGAGTACGGCGAGGAGCACCGCCGGACGGGGAAGTGGATCGTCTACACCTCGGCGGACAGCGTTTTCCAGGTCGCGGCGCACGAAGAAACGGTGCCGCTCACGGAGCTGTATGCCGCGTGCGCCACCGCGCGCGAGCTGCTGCAGGGCGAGCACGGCGTGTCCCGGGTCATCGCCCGCCCGTTCGTCGGCGAGCCGGGCGCGTGGGTGCGCACGCCCCGGCGGAAGGATTTCAGCCTTCCACCGCCCGGCCCGACGCTGCTCGACCGCCTGGCGGAGCACGGCGTGCCGGCGACCGGCGTGGGAAAGGTGGACGACCTCTTCGCCGGCCGAGGCATCGCCAGCACCCACACCGCCACCAACGGCGAAGCGTACGATCTGATCGAGGCCGCGCTGGGCTCGATGCCCGCCGGATTCCTGCTCGCCAACGTGATCGAGTTCGACCAGAGCTGGGGCCACCGGAATGACGTCGCGGGCTTCCACGCCGG
>JAICLE010000084.1 GCA_025927545.1 Gemmatimonadales bacterium | reverse complement strand
TCGCTGAGCAGGTTACGATCGCGGCTGAATCGCAGGAGATAGCTCAGCTCGGCCAATGACCCCAGAGAGATGTCGAGAAAGCGAGCGAATTCGCGCCTCCCCCGCTTTGCCGCGCCTTCGGCCAGATTGGTGGGTACGGAGAGCGCGGCTCTTCGAGCTTGCGACGTCAGCACGAACAGCTCACTTCTCGGCCAGCGATCCGTCGCGGCGAACACATCCAGCGCCAGCCGATGCGCAAGGCGCCAAGCTTCGAATCGTTCGTAGGCGATCACCGGGGAAGAGTCACCAGAAGACGTCGATCTGCACCATCATACGCGCGCAGCTATTGCTCTTTCAGCGCACCAGCCTGACCGCCTGACCGCCTGACCGCCTGACCGCCTGACCGCCTGACCGCCCGTTGCCGCCCCCCGGCCGTCCCGACTAGCTTCCCGTCCGCGCCGCTTTCGCGGCATCTTACCCCATCCCACTCCGGTTCCAGGGCACATGCCGTTCGAGACTGCCGTCCTTCCAGCCGCTCCGGCGGGCTTCGATACGCCGCTCCTTGCCGTGGCGATGACCCGCGGCGCACTCCCCGCGTCGCTCACGGCGCTCGATCAGGCCACCGGCGGCGCGCTTGGCCGGCTGCTGGCCGCCGGAGATTTCAGCGGCAAGAAGGACGAGACCGCTCTGGTCTACCCGCCGGGGGCCACGGCCCGCGTGCTGCTCGTGGGGCTGGGCAAGCCGGAGGAGGTGTCACGCACCGCCATCCGGCGCGCGGCGTCCACTGCCGCCAAGCGGGCGCGATCGGCCGGCGTGGTGCGCGCGGCGTTCCATCTGCCGTCGGAGGCGCTCGGCGCCGTCACGCCGGCCGAGGCGGGGCAGGCCATGGCCGAGGGACTGGCCCAGGGGGCCTGGCAGTACACGGAGATGAAGCGTCCGCCGGAGGAGAAGAAGGCCGCGCTCGAGCGGATGGACATCCTCGCGCCGAACGCCACGGCCGCCGTCGCGGAGGGGAGCCGGGTGGGCGCGGCGATCGGGGCGGGGCAGGCGCTGGCGCGCGGCATTCAGGTCCTGCCCGGCAACGTGTGCACTCCGTCCTACGTGGCGCGCACGGCGGAGGAGATAGCCGGCCGCTACGGGTTCGGCATCACCGTGCTCGACAAGGCGGCGATCGTGCGGGAGGGCATGGGCGCGCTCATGGCCGTCGCCCAGGGGAGCGCGGAAGAGCCCCGGTTCATCGCGCTCGAGTACCAGGGCGCGGAAGGCCCGCCGGTGGTGCTCGTCGGGAAAGGCGTCACGTTCGACACCGGGGGCATCTCGATCAAGCCCGCGCAGAACATGGAGGACATGAAGTACGACATGTCCGGCGCCGCCGCGGTGCTCGGCACCTTCGAGACGATGGGCCGGCTCAGGCCGCCGGTGCACGTCGTGGGGCTCGTCCCCAGCACCGAGAACATGCCCTCGGGCACCGCCGTCAAGCCGGGCGACGTGGTCACGAGCCTTTTGGGAAAAACGATCGAGATCATCAACACCGACGCCGAGGGCCGCCTCATCCTGTGCGACGCACTGGCGTATGCGCGGCGCTACCAGCCGGCCTGCGTGCTCGACATCGCTACCCTCACTGGAGCGATCGTAGTGGCGCTCGGGCACACCGCCAGCGGCGTCATGGGCACCGACGACCAGCTGATCGAGGAAGTGCGGAGCGCGGGCGAGCGCTCGGGCGAGCGCGTCTGGCCGCTGCCGCTCTGGGATGAATACCGTGACCTCATGAAGTCCGACATCGCCGACGTGAAGAATGCCGGTGGGCGTCCGGCGGGCAGCATCTCGGCCGGATGGTTCCTGCGGGAGTTCGTGGACGGGTTTCCCTGGGCGCACCTCGACATCGCCGGCACGGCCTATACCGACCGGGAGGATGCCACGCGGGTGAAGGGTCCCACCGGAATGGGCGTGCGGCTGTTCAGCGAGTTCGTGCTCGGCCGGCAGGGCGCGGGGGCTCGCTGACTCGCCTCCGGCTGCTGCTGGCGTTGCTGCTGTCGGTACTGCCCGCTGTCGCTCGCGCGCAGGTCCTGGAGGACACCCTCGGCGCCGATACCCTCGCCACCGATACGGTCGACTACACGGCGCGCTACCTCCGCGCGCAGGAGCAGGAGGAGGTGCGGGTGCCGGTGCTGCCGGCGCTTACTCCCGCCGGCCCGCGGCCCGCGCTCACGCGTCTCGTCTTCACCCGCGATTCAATCGAATGGATGAGCGGCGCCACGGTAGGCGACCTGCTCGCGCAGGTGCCGGGAGTCTACCTCTGGCGGGGCGGGTACACCGGGCGTCCCGAGCTGGTGAACTTCGAGGGTCGCGGTGCCAGCTCCACCGAGTACTACCTGGACGGCGTGCCCTTCGTCGCGGCGGGCATCGACAGCATCGCGGTGGATCCCTCGCTCTTTTCGACCAGCTTCCTCGACCGGGTCGAGGTGGAGCGCTGGCCGGGTCTGCTGCGGGTCCACCTCTTCACCCGCCGGCAGGACCGGCTCGCGCCCCGCACACGGATCGCGATCGCCCGCGGTGACCGGGACTTTGCACGCTACGAGGGCGACCTCGAGCGACGGTACGCGTCGGGCGCGGGCTTCGGGCTGGCCGCGGACTACCTGAACTCGCCTACCGCAAGCGGTACCAGCAGCAGCTATTCGAACACGCAGGTTTGGGCCCAGGGCGGCTATATCCCGTCGGACCGATTCGGGGTCCAATACCAGCTCGTCCGCTCGCGCCCCAAACGCCGCGCCTTCACGATCTCCGATCTGACGCCAAGCGATACGATCGGCGCCGGCTACACCGCTACGCGCACCGACGCGCAGTTTCGCCTGTCCCTGCGCCCGGGCGGACCCAATACGGGGCCGGGGCTCGACCTCATCTACGCGCGCTCCGCGTGGGACGGCGCCGGGCTCGACCAGCAGATCAATCAGCTCGGCGGCTACGCCTCGCTCCGCCGCCCTACGCTCTCGCTCGGTGTCTCGGGGTTCCACCGCAGCCGGTGGACCCCGCTCGATCTCCGGGGCACTGCCGGCTGGACGCCGGCGGCCCAGTTCACGGTGAGCGCTGAAGCAGCGCATCAGCGTCACCACGGCGGCCGGTCCAGTGACTACGTGGCGCTCGCGGCCGGGCTCCGGCCGGTGCGCGGGGTGTCTCTCACCGGGACCGCGCGCCTGGGCAACGTGGTGGCGGCACCGTCCATCCTCTCCGACACCGCACAGCGGCTTCGCGACTTCGAGGCGTCACTCGCCTGGGATCGGGAGCGCTTCGGCGCGGAGGTGCGGTACACCCGGACGTCGGCGTTCAACCCGTTCGCCTACGCGGATTTTCTCGAGCTCCCGTCCCTCGCCCCGTCGCCCGAGGTGGACTGGCTCACTGCGAGCGCCCGCGTGGCGCCCCTCCGGTGGCTCACGCTCCAGAGCTGGTACAGCGATCCGCGCAAGGGAACGGTGGATGGAGTACCGCCCACCCACTCCGTCTCCACGGCGACGATCCGATCGAAGTTCATGCGCGCGTTTCCGAGCGGGGTGTTCGACCTCAAGCTGCAGCTCGGGATGGAGAGCTGGGGGCAGGGAACGATCGGCCGTGACGTTCTCGGAGTCCCCGTGAATCTCCGCGGCGCGACGTTCTTCACGAGCCTGGTGGAGTTCCAGATCCAGAGCTTCAGCCTCTACTGGCAACGCGGGAACCTGTCCGCGACGAAGCTGACGTATGTGCCGGGTTTCCGGCTGCCGGCGTTCGGGAGCAATTTCGGGGTACGGTGGGAGTTTGTGAATTAGGTGAGGAAAATGGCTTAGCGCTTGCGCATTCAGCAGCTTAGCTGGCCCAGATAGAGTGAGTTGTGAGGACTGCGGCGGGCACTTCCCAGCCGCACCGCGAGCGTCCGGGTTGGCCGGCCTAGATCCCTCGCTCCGCTCGGGATGACATCTTACCGTTCGCGCCGCCCGCCCGCCCGCCCGCCCGCCCGCCCGCCTGACCTACCAGCCACCCCCGTTCCCCGCTACATTCCACGGCTTTCCCGGCACCACCACGGAGGCGCGTTGCCCAACAGCATGACGGGGTTCGGCGCGGCGGAGGGCCCCGTGGCCGGTGGCCGGCTCCGTGTGGAGATCCGGAGCGTCAACCACCGCTATTTCAATCTCGCCCCCAAGCTGCCCGCCGACCTGAGCGGCCTGGAGGGCGAGTTGCGTGAACGGCTGCGGCGCGAGTTCGACCGCGGCCACCTGGCGGTGCAGGCCCGCTGGACGGAATATCCCGAGCGCGCGGGCGGGCTCGCCGTGGACCTCGAGCGGGCACGGCTCGTCGCGAGCAGGCTCCGCGAGCTGCAGTCGGCGCTCGGACTGGCCGGCGAAGTGACGGTGGAGATGGTCGCCCGGCAGCCCGAGGTGCTCTCGACGACGAGCGAGGCCGCGGCCGAGGTGCCGTGGGCGGAGGTCGAACCGGTCGTGGCGCGCGCGGCGGCCGATTGCCGCGCCATGCGTCTCCGTGAGGGCGACGCGCTCGCGGCGGAGCTCCGCCACCGGCTCGAGCTGCTGGAGGTGGCGGCCGCCGTCATCGCCGGGCGAGCGCCGGAGCGGCTGGTCCGGGAGCGCGACCGGCTCCGCGGCGCCGTCGCGGAGCTGCTCGACGGCCGCCCGGCGGACGAGGCGCGACTGGCGCAGGAGATCGCCTTCCAGGCGGACCGGCTGGACATCACGGAGGAGCTGGTGCGCTTCCGGGCGCATGTCGCCGCGGTGCGCGAGGCGCTCGCGGGCGATCAGCCCGCCGGCAAGCGCCTCGGCTTCCTGGCGCAGGAGCTGGGGCGCGAAGTGAACACCATGGGCGCCAAGGCGAACGACGCCGAGATCGCGCAGCAGGTCATCGCCATGAAGGGGGAGCTCGAGAAGTTCCGGGAACAGCTCGAGAACCTCGAGTGACGCCGTTCCTGCTCGTGCTTTCGTCGCCGTCGGGCGGCGGGAAGACCACGATCGCCAAGAGTCTGCTGCAGGCGCGCGACGACCTGGGCTACTCCGTCTCGGCCACGACGCGTCCGGCGCGAAGCGGCGAGCGGGACGGTGTGGATTACCACTTTCTCACCCGCGAGGCGTTCCTCCGGCGGGTGGAGGCCGGCGAGTTCCTGGAGTGGGCCACCTACGGCGGGAATCTCTACGGCACGCTGCGGCAGGAGATCGAGCGCATCTTCGCCCGCGGGCGGACGGCCGTGCTGGACGTGGAGATCGAAGGCGCGCGGCAGCTCCGCGCGAGCTTTCCCAACTCGCTCCATCTGTTCGTACTGCCGCCCTCGGCGGAGGTGCTGGTGAGCCGCCTGACAGGGCGGAACTCCGAACCGCCCGCCGTGCTGCGGGAGCGCATCACCCGCGCCGCCGACGAGCTCGCGGCGGTGGCGGAGTATGACTACGCGATCCTGAACGAGGATCTGGTGCTCGCGGTCGCGCAGGTGGCCGCGATTCTCGACGCCGAGGCGCGGCGGGTCTCGCGGCAGGAAGGGCTCACCCCGTTCATCGATCGGCTCCGCCGCGACGTGCTGGCGCAGGCCGCGCGGATCGCAGGCGATTGACGTAACCCGGAAGGAGAGACCATGCGGATCATCACCCCGGCGGAAGTCGCGAAACAGGCCGGCAACAAGTATCTCGGCGTGCTCGTCGCGGCCAAGTTCGCCCGCTACCTGAACGAGTTCCCGAAGGATCAGCTCGGGGGCAGCGGCGAGAAGCTCACCACGCTCGCCCTGCAGTCGCTGGTCGAGGGCGACCTCAACTACAAGCTGGTCCGCCGCCGCCGCTCCGAGGCCTGACCGTGTGGACCGGCCGCCGCGTCGTCCTCGGCGTGTCGGGCGGGATCGCCTGCTACAAGAGCTGCACGCTCGCCCGCCGGCTCACGGAGGCCGGCGCGCAGGTGGACGTGATCCTCACCCGGGGCGCCGCCGAGTTCGTCCGGCCGCTCACCTTCGAGGCGCTCACCGGGCGCCCCGCCCTCGGCTCGCTGTGGGAGCCCGGCGGGGCGCTCTCCCACATCCGGCTCGGCCAGCAGGCCGACCTCGTGCTCGTGGCTCCGGCCACGGCGCACCTGATCGCCCGGATGGCGCAGGGGCTGGCCGACGATCTGCTCACCACGCTGCTCCTCGCGAGCACCGCCCCGGTGCTGCTCGCGCCCGCGATGAACGACGAGATGTTCGCCCACCTCCAGACCCGCGCGAATCTCGAGCGGCTCCGCGCCCGCGGCGTATCTGTCGTCGGCCCCGACGTGGGCGCGCTGGCCGAGGGCCCGTCCGAGCGCCCCGGCCGGATGAGCGAGCCCGAGACGATCCTGGCGCACGCGGCGCGCGCCGTTCGCGGGCGCGGGCCCTTTTCGGGCCGGCGGGTGGTCGTCACGGCGGGCCCCACGCGCGAGTCGATCGATCCCGTCCGCGTCGTCACCAATCGCTCGAGCGGGAAGATGGGCTACCGGGTGGCGGAAGCCGCGTGGGAGCGCGGCGCCGATGTGGTGCTCGTCTCCGGTCCCGTCGCGCTGCCCGCGCCGGTGGGCGTGCGGCTCCGGCGGGTCGAGACCACCAGAGAGCTCGAGGACGCGGTGCGCGAGGAGCTGCCGGAGACCGACGTGCTGGTCATGGCCGCCGCGCCGGCCGATTTTCGCCCGAGCGATCCCAGCGACCGCAAGCGCGCCCGCGTGGACGGCGCGCTCGCGATCCCGATGGAGCCGACCGACGACATCCTGGGCGCCACACGCGGGCTCCGGAAGCAGGGCAGCATCACGGTCGGCTTCGCGCTCGAGACCGGCGATGCGCTCGCGAAGGGCCGGGCCAAACTGGAGCGGAAGGACCTCGACCTCATCGTGGTGAACGACGCCCTCGAGCCCGGCGCGGGCTTCGAGGTGGACACCAACCGGGTGGCACTCCTCGGCCGCGACGGGGCCGCCCGGATTCTCCCGCTGCAGACCAAGCGCGAGGTGGCGGAGGCGATCCTCGACGCCGTGGAGCTGTCCCTTGGCCGATGAGTGGCGGCGTTATCTTGCGCAGCAGATCGAGCTCGGCGGCGGCGAGATCATCCTGAGCCGAGCTCGCGCCCCGGCACCGACCCCATCGACGGCACCGCAGGAGCAGACGCAGACCCTGCCCGCCCCCACCGAGACCGGCAAATGGAGACACGGCGCGCCGCCGATCCCGGGGCCCGGGCTTGCGGTCCTCTCGCCCACGCCCGTGCTGCTGGGCAATGATCTCGGCGTGCTCGAGTCGCTGGAGGCGGTGGCCGAGCGGATTCGCACCACGTATTGTTGCGAGCTCTGCCCCGATCGCACCAATGCCGTCCCCGGCGAGGGCGATCCGCATGCGCCGCTCGTCCTCGTGGGCGAAGGACCGGGAGCCACCGAGGACGCGACGGGGCGGCCGTTCGTGGGCCAGGCGGGCGCGCTGCTCGACTCGATCCTCGCCGCTATTGAAGTTCCGCGGAGTTCGGTGTACATCACCAACGTCGTCAAGTGTCGTCCGCCACAGAACCGGAAGCCGTTGCCCGATGAGATCGCGGCGTGCATCCCCTATCTCCACCGTCAGCTCGAGCTGATTCGCCCGAAGGTGATCCTCGCGATGGGGGGCACCGCCGGCGAGGCGCTGCTCGGCGTCCGCAAGAGTCTGGGCGAGCTGCGCGGCAAGGTGCACACGTACAATGGCGTCCCGCTGGTCGTGACGTACCATCCCGCGGCGCTGCTCCGCAACCCCAACTGGAAGAAGCCGACCTGGGATGACGTCCGTATCGCACGACAACTTCTCGACCGCTGATCCCTACGTCGGCCGCTCGGCTCCCTGGAGCCAGGAGGCGGAGCAGGCGGTACTGGCGGCGATGCTGCTCGATCAGGACGCGGCGCTCCGGGCCGCTGAGCTGGTCAGCGACGCGATGTTCTATCGGGAGGGCCATCGCCGGCTCTTCCGCGCCATGCTCGCGCTCACCGAACGCCGGGTGGTGCTGGACCACATCACCCTCCGCGACGAGCTGCTCCGCCGGGGCGAGCTCGAGATCGCGGGCGGCCTCGAGTACCTCGCCGAGCTGGTGGACGCGGTGCCCACCGCGGCCAACGTGGAGTTCCACGCGGCCATCGTCCGCGACAAGGCGACCCTCCGCCGCCTGATCGAGGCCGGCACCTCGATCATCACCGAGGCCTACGACGGCCACTCCACCGCGAACGATCTGCTCGATGTCGCCGAATCCCGCATTTTCCAGATCTCGCAGCAGCGCGGGAACGACGGGTTCACCCGCATCAAGGAAATGCTGTGGCCGACCATGGAGCGCATCGAAACGCTCCAGCGAAGCGGCAAAGCGATTACCGGGGTGCCGAGCGGATTCCTAGATTTGGACTCGCTGACGTCGGGGTTCCAGACGTCGGAGCTCGTGGTGGTGGCGGCCCGGCCCTCGATGGGGAAGACGGCGTTCTGCCTCAACATCGCCGCCAACGCGGCGGCGGAAGGGCAGGGGGTGGCCATCTTCTCGCTGGAAATGTCGAAGGAGGCGCTGGTGCAGCGCATGCTCACCGCCACCGCCCGGGTAGACAGCCACCGCGTGCGCCAGGGCACGCTGCGCGATTCGGACTTCACCCAGCTCGCGCGCGCGGCGGGCATTCTCCAGACGTATCAGCTCTGGATCGACGACACGCCGTCGCTCACGCTGCTCGAGATGCGTTCCAAGGCGCGCCGGCTCAAGATCGACAACGATCTCAAGCTGGTCATCGTGGACTACCTGCAGCTCATGCGGAGTCCCGAGTACTCGGACAACCGGGTGCAGGAAATCTCGGATATCTCGCGCTCGCTCAAGGCGCTCGCGCGCGAGCTGCAGATCCCGGTCATCGCGCTGTCGCAGCTCTCCCGCGCCTCCGAGCAGCGCGGCGGCGAGCGGAAGCCCATCCTCTCCGACCTGCGGGACTCGGGCGCCATCGAGCAGGATGCCGATCTGGTCATCTTCATCCACCGGCCGGAGTACTACGACCGGGAGGACGAGACGAAGAAGGGTGTGGCGGAGGTCATGCTCGCCAAGAACCGGAACGGTCCTACGGGAGACGTGCAGCTCCGGTTCGTGCGGGAGTACACGCGGTTCGACAATCTGTCGAATCGGGAGGAGGCGGAGTGATGGGCGGTCGGGCGGTCGGACGGTCGGGCGGTCAGTCACTCGCAGCACGCCGGCGGATGACACGCTCAAGCGACCCGCGGCGGCCCGTTCGTTCATCGCCCGTCCGCCCGCCCGCCTGACCGCCTGACCGCCCGAGCACCATGCCCAAACCCCGCTCCGTCTACCGCTGCACCGAATGCGGCCACGAGCACCCCAAGTGGGTGGGCCGCTGCGAGGCGTGCGCCGCGTGGAACGCCGTGGCCGAGGAGCCCGTGTTGGTCCGTGCAGCGGTGCGCGGCCCGGCGAAGCGCGGCGTCCGCGCCGCCGGTCTGGTGGCGCCGCCCGCCCGGCTGCGCGAAGTGGCCACGCGGCCGCTCGAGCGCTGGCGCACCGGCATCCCCGAGTTCGACTTCGTGCTCGGCGGCGGCCTCGTGCCGGGCTCGATGATCCTGATCGGCGGCGAGCCCGGCATCGGGAAGTCCACGCTCCTGCTCCAGGCCGCGGCCCGGCTCGAGGCTGCGGGCCGGACCGTGCTCTACGCCAGCGGCGAGGAGTCGCCCGACCAGATCCGGTTGCGCGCCGAGCGGCTGCTGAACGAAGACGCGGGCGCCGTTCACGTGCTCGGCGAAACCCGCCTCGAGGCCATCCTCGGCGCGGCGGCGGCGGTGGCGGCGGACGTCGTCGTCATCGACTCGATCCAGACGGTCTACACCGAGGCGCTCGAGAGCGCGCCGGGCAACGTGGGCCAGGTGCGCGAATGCTCCGGGCAGCTCATGCGGTTCGCCAAGGAAAGCGGCACCTCGGTGGTAGTGGTGGGCCACGTCACCAAGGGCGGCGGGATCGCAGGCCCCAAGACGCTCGAGCACATCGTGGATACGGTCCTCTACTTCGAGGGCGAGGCCACGCTCGATTACCGGCTGCTTCGCACCACCAAGAACCGGTTCGGATCGGTGGACGAGCTCGGCGTCTTCTCGATGACCGAACATGGCCTGGTCGCGGTGCCCAACCCATCGGCGGTCTTTCTCGCGGCCCGTGCCGACGGCATCAGCGGCAGCGCCGTAACGGCTCTGATGGAAGGGACGCGCCCGGTGCTGGTCGAGGTGCAGGCGCTGGCCGCCAAGTCGGGCTACGGCACGCCGCAGCGGGTGGCCACCGGCCTCGATCCGCGGCGGCTCGCGGTGCTGCTCGCGGTGCTCGAGCGGCGGGCCGAGACCTCGTTCGCCGACCTCGATGTATTCGTGCAGGTCACGGCCGGTGTGCGGCTCAGCGAGCCGGGGGCCGATCTGGCGGTGGCCGCCGCGCTCCTCAGCAGCCTCTACAATCGCCCGGCTCCCGCCGATGTGATTTTCCTCGGGGAGATCGGGCTGGGCGGCGAGATCCGGCCGAGCGGCGCGCTCGAGCGGCGCATCGGGGAGGCGGCCCGGCTGGGCTTCCGCCGCGTGTTCGGCTCGTCGCGGAGCGGCACGCAGGTCGCCGGCGTCTCGATGGTGGGCCTGGACCACGTCGGGCAACTGGTGCGGGCGCTTGCCGCGTGACGTCGGGGTCGTGCTGGTCGCGGCGGGCCGCGGCAGCCGGCTCGGCGGCGGGATGCCGAAGCAGTACCAGCCCATCGCGGGTGTTCCCATGGTCCTCCGCGCGCTGCGGGCATTCACGGCCCACCCGGAGGTGGTCCACGTGGTGCTGGTGCTGCCCGCGGATGACGCCTCCGCGGCGCCCGATTTTCTCCGTGGCCTGACCGGGCCGGGGCTCTGTCTTGTCGCCGGTGGCGCCGAGCGCGCGGACTCGGTGGCGGCCGGCCTCGCGGCGCTGGACCCGGCGTGCACCACCGTGCTGGTGCACGATGCCGCGCGGCCGTTCGTCCAGCGCGACGTGATCGATGCGGTCATCGCGCGCGCGCGGGCGGGCCAGGGCGCTGTGGCCGCTGTGCCGGTGAGCGACACGCTCAAGCAAGCCTCGCCCGCGGATCCCACGCTGATCGACGGCACTGTCGCCCGCGAGCGGCTCTGGCGCGCGCAGACGCCGCAGGGATTTCCGCGAGCCGTGCTGCAGCGGGCGCATGAGCTGGCCGCGCGGAACGGCGGCCCTGCCACCGACGACGCCGCGCTGGTCGAGCGCATCGGGATCCCGGTCCATCTGGTTCCCGACTCGGCGCGCAATCTCAAGGTCACCACCCCGGACGACCTCGCGCTCGCCGAGCTCCTCGCCGGGCCCCACGAGTGATCCTTCCGTTCCAGACCCCCGCGCAGATCGACGCCGCCATCCCCACGGTCACGGCACATCTCGCAGCAAACCGCCTGCTGGGCTATCCCACCGAAACGGTCTACGGCCTGGGCTCGGCGCCGACGGTGCCCGCCCTCGACGCGCTCTCCACCCTCAAGGGACGCGCGCCGGGAAAGCCGTTTCTCCTGCTCGTCTCCGGCCGGCCGATGGCCGAGCGCTGGGGGCTCGTGTTCACGCCGTCGGCTCGGGCGCTGTCGAGCGCATTCTGGCCGGGGCCGCTGACGCTGGTGCTCCGCGGCGGCGAGGGCCACCTGCCGGAAGAGCTGCGCGGGCGCGAGGGCGGCATCGCCGTTCGGCACACCTCGCACAGGGCCGTCGAGCGTCTGGTCGTTACCAGTGATAGGCCGCTCACCTCCACCTCGGCCAACCGGCCGGGCGGCCCGACCGCGCCGGGGCCGGACCGGCTGGTGGAGCTGTTCCGCGACGCGGTGGACGAGGGGCTGCTGCTGGTGCTCGATGGCGGCGTGCTGGGCAACGTCCCGCCGTCGACGCTCGTGGATTGCACCGGCCCGGTGCCGCGGCTGGTGCGCGAAGGCGCCATCCCGCGTGGCGAGCTGCGTCGCGCCGCCGGGCGGTTCGCCCCCTGACTATGTTTCTGCCATGAGTACCCACGTCCTTTTCGTCTGCACCGGCAACACCTGCCGGAGCCCCATGGCCGAAGGGCTGATGCGCCAGGCGCTCGCCTCGCGCGGGCTCGAACAGGTGACGGTGTCATCCGCCGGCACCGGGGCCTGGGACGGCGCGCCGGTCTCGGAGGGCGCCTACCTGGTCGGGCTCGAGAACGGGCTGGATCTGAGCGGCCACAGCGCGCGCCTGCTCACCCGGGAGATCGTGCGCGGCGCCGATCTCATCCTCGTCATGTCGGGCCACCATCTGGCCAGGGTCGGTGAGCTGGGCGGCGAGCACAAGGCCCACCTCCTCGCGGCGTACGCCGGCCGCGACGAGACGCAGGCCGAGGTGAGCGATCCGTTCGGCTCCGATCTCGCCAGCTATCGCACCACCTTTACCGAGCTCCAGGAACTGATCGGCACCGTGGCAGGCCGGGTGGCCGACAG
Source organism: Gemmatimonadales bacterium (assembly GCA_025927545.1). Lineage (GTDB taxonomy): Bacteria > Gemmatimonadota > Gemmatimonadetes > Gemmatimonadales > GWC2-71-9 > CAVVWJ01. The sequence continues at coordinate 1,353 of JAICLE010000084.1, read as the reverse complement.
CGTGCGGTGAGCGGCGGCGCCACGCGCGTCTTCGCTCTCCTCGGCGATCCGGTCGCGCACTCCCTCTCTCCGGCCATGCACAACGCGGCCTTCCGCGTGCTAGGCCTTCCCGCCGTGTACGTCCCGCTCCGCTGTGCGGCCGCGGACGTTTCGGCGTTGATCGGTGCGCTGAGCCGCGCCGGCGGCGGCGGGAATGTCACCGTGCCGCACAAGGACGTGGCGGCGCGCGCGCTGGACCGGGCAAGCGTGCTGGTCGAGCGCCTCAACGCCTGCAACGCGTTCTGGGGCGAGACCGACGGGAGCTGCGTCGGCGACAACACCGACGTGGCCGGCCTCCTGGCCGCGCTGGACGCGCTCGCGGCGCCCGCCCCCTGGCTGGTGCTCGGCACTGGCGGCGGCGCCCGCGCGGTGGTCGGCGCGGCGCTCGAGCGGCGGATCGCCCTGGCCGTGTCCTCCCGCTCCGAGGAGCGGCGCCGCGGGTTCGAGAGCTGGGCCGGAGAACTGGGCGTCCGCCTCACCGATCCGGCCGAGTGCGGCACGGTCATCAACGCGACGCCCCTGGGCCTCGGCGCCGCCGATCCGCTGCCGCTCTCCGAGCCGCCGTCCCGCGCGGTGGTCGCGCTCGACATGGTCTACGGCCGCGGCGACACCGCGTGGACTCGCGCCATGCGCGCCGCCGGTCTCCGGGCGGCGGATGGCCGCACGATGCTCGTGGCGCAGGGGGCGGCGTCGCTGGAGCGCTGGTTTCCCGGGGTATGCGCGCCGGTCGAGGTCATGCGCGCCGCGGTCGATGACCACCTTCGCTGAGGCGCTGGCGGGGGTCGAGCGCTGGCTCCTGCCGCCCAGCTGTCTGCTGTGCGAAGCGCCCGTGCCCGCGAGGGAAGCCGACGCGCTGGTGTGCGGGCTCTGTCGCTCCCGCTGGGAGCCGGTCGCCGCGCCCTGGTGCGCACGCTGCGGCCAGCCGGCGTTCGGCGACCTGGAGTGCCGGCTCTGCACCGGCTGGCCCGAGGGTCTGGGCCGGGTACGGAGCGCGGTCTGGCTCCGGGGCACGGCACGGAACGCGGTGCACCGGCTCAAGTACGAGGGATGGTGGCGGGTGGCCGGCGCGCTGGCTGAGGCGATGCGCGGGCTCGAGCCATTGATCGGCCGGGTATGCTTGATACCCGTCCCGCTCGGCGCCCGGCGGCTTCGGACGCGCGGCTACAATCAGAGCGAGCTCATGGCCGCCGCGCTGGGCGAACTGATCGGGCGGCCAGTGCGCGCCGACCTGCTGGCGCGTCGGCGCGAGACCCGCACCCAGACGGCATTGACGCCCGAGGGCCGGCAGGCCAACGTGGCCGGCGCGTTCGAGGC
>JAICLE010000126.1 GCA_025927545.1 Gemmatimonadales bacterium | reverse complement strand
GCAGCTGCGGCACGCGCCAGGGCTGTGCCACCGGGCGGACGAGTTCTCGGCGATCACCGGCAAGCTGTTGAGAGCGGTGCAGTACTGGTTCGCGGCGGTCGAGGATGCGGTGCGACCGTTGGAATGGGACGACCTGTCCGCGCGGGCACGGGAGGAGATCGCATCGCTATGCGCCGGGGTGGCGGAGCGGTAGGGCAAGCGGGAGTCCCGGGCCCACTCCAGCATCAGCCCCTGGTCCGACCGAACCCGAGCGCCCGATACACCGGACACCGCCCCAGCAGCCCGGCCCCCAGCGGCACGAGACCGATCAGCGTGAAGTACCGCCAGGGCGCCGGCACCGCCCCAAACAACCCCAGCACGCCGAGGCCGAGCACCATCGCCGCGATCCGATGGATCGGGCCCAGATTCTTGAGCATTGAGTCCTCCTCAGAGAGGGACGGTAAGGACCGCGCACGGCGCGGCATGGATCAGGCGCCGTGCGACGCTTCCCGCTTCGATTGCGCCGGCGGGCCCACCCCGGTGGCAGCCGAGCACCAGCACGTCGGGCAGATGCTCGCTCACGGCACCGAGGATCTCCTGGGCCGGCTCGCCTCGACGGACCTCGAGCTCCCGGCCGAGCGTCTCGCGAACGTGCGAGCCGAGGCGTTCGCTGCGGGTTGAAGGAATGGCCGCCGCCGGGTGGGCCGGCTCGCCGTGATACGTCGGATCGACGGTCACCAAGCGAAGCTCGGCGTCGAGCTCGTGGGCGAGCGCGCGCGCCACCCTGAGAACCACCATCCCGCGCTCGGAGCCCTCGACGGCCACGAGGAAGCGACGGATCGCCGTTCCACTGGGGCAGATGAACAGGCAGGGCACGCGGCTCCTCCGCGCCACCGCATCGGCGGTGTCGCCGAGAAGCAGGCGCGTTGCGCGGGACCGCGGCGTGCGGCCGAGCACGAGGAGATCCGCATGTGCCTGCTCGGCGAAGCGGGGGATCTCGATCCCGGGCAGCCCGTAGGCGATCGCATAGGCCATCGGCGGGCTCGAGTCGAGCGGCGGCAGGTCGGATTCGACCCACCGCCGGAGGTGCTCGACCGCCAGCGGGTCCTCGCGGTCGTCGAGGGGGAGTACCCGGAGGACCGTTACGCGGCCCCCGGAGCGGGCCGCCATTGCGCAAGCAGCGCGCACCGCCTGCCGTCCTGCGTCGGATTCGTCGGCCGCGGCCATGAAGTGCCGGGGATGCAGAGTGGCTTCCATATGAGGGCCATGCTAAGCCCCACCCCTTGAAGAAAGCATGAAGCGCTCCCGAAGCTTCCCAGGGTTTCGGGCGGCGGCGCCCGGCCGTATGTTCCCGCCATGACTGAAATCCGGGTCCGGCCCGAGGCGGGCGTGCCCCGGCTGGAGCGGCTGATCGTCGCCACTTCGGCACTCATCACCGAACTCTCGCTGGAGGGCGTCCTTGAGCGCGTCGTGGCGGTTGCGGCGGAGGTGATCGGCGCGCACTATGCGGCCATTGGCGTGCTGGCGCCGGACGGCCGCGTGCTCGAGAGCTTCACCACCTACGGCGTCAGCGACGAGCTCCGCGCCCGGATAGGTCCGCTGCCGCGGGGCCACGGCATCCTCGGGCTGGTCATCCGAAATCCCCAGCCCCTCCGCCTGCCGGACCTCACCAAGCATCCCGATTCGTACGGCTTTCCGCCCCACCACCCGCCGATGCACTCGTTTCTCGGCGTGCCCATCATCAGTAAACATGGGGTGTTCGGAAACCTCTATCTCACCGAGAAGATCGGCGAAGGCGTCTTCACCGACGAGGACGAGCACATGGCGGTCATCCTCGCCGCGATCACGGCCGCCGCGGTCCAGAACGCTCGGCTGCACGAGGAGAGCGCCCGCCTGCTGGAGGAAGTCCAGGGACTCCATCGTACCCGTGAACGGTTTTTCGCGATGGTGAACCACGAGCTCCGGAATGCGCTTGCGGCCGTCTATGGCTGGGCGGAGATGCTGGTGCGGAAAAAGGACCCGGCCACCGTGCCGCGGGCCGCATTCGAGGTGCTCGACTCGGCGCAGCAGGCCATCGGCCTGATCAACGACCTGCTCGACCTGAGTCGGCTGGACGAGGACCGGCTGAAGCCAGTCATTCGCTCCGTGGAGGCGGCGGCCGTGGGTCGGCGGGCCATCGGACGAGTGACGCCTGCGGCAGAAAGCCGCCAAATCCGGCTCGAGCTGCACGAGGCCGCGGCGCTTCCGACGTGCGAAACCGACGCGAGCCGGCTGGAGCAGATTCTGGTCAACCTGCTGGGCAACGCTATCCACCACGCGCCGGAAGACAGCACCGTCCGACTCGGCGTTGCCACGAGCGGCGGCATGATCGAGTTCGTGGTCGAGGACGAAGGTACGGGCGTCCCCGAAAGCGAGGCCGAGAAGATCTTCGACATCTACGTGACCAAGGCCCCCGGCGAGAATCGCGGCGTCGGGCTCGGGCTACCGCTGTCCCGCCGGCTGGCCCGTCTGTTCGGGGGAGAGCTCCGGGCGGTCCCGCAGGGTGGAGAGGGCGGCAAGTTCGTGCTCCAGCTGCCGGCCACGCCCGAATCATGAAGAACCCTTCACGAAGGCTTCGGACCGGTTTCAGAGTGCCGAAAGCAGATTAGCAGCCATGAAAATTCTCGTCGTGGAGGACGACCGGAAGGTCGCCGGGTTCATCGAGCAGGGGCTCAAGGAAGAGGGCTACGTCGTCGACGTGGCACCGGATGGCAACGAGGCCACGATGCTGGCCCATGTCTACGAGTACGACATGATCCTGCTCGACGTGGTCCTCCCCAAGAAGAACGGCTTTCAGGTGGCGACTGAGCTCCGCCGGGAAGGGCGGAGCACACCCATCCTGATGTTGACCTCGCGTGACGCGGTGGAAGACGTCGTCCGCGGGCTCGACGCCGGGGCGGACGACTACCTGTCGAAGCCGTTTCGGTTCGACGAGCTGCTCGCGCGGATCCGTGCGCTCCACCGCCGCGGCGGCTCGGAGCGGCTCGAGGTGCTCCGGTATGGCCCGCTCACGCTCGACCGGCTGCGACACACTGCCACCGCGAACGATGCCAGGCTCGACCTGACCCCGAAGGAATTCCAGCTGCTCGAGTATTTCCTGCTGCATCCCGAGGAGGTCGTGCGCCGCACCACGCTCCTGGAGAAGGTATGGGACATGCACTTCGATCCGGAGAGCAACGTGGTGGACGTGCACGTCGGGAACCTGCGCCGGAAACTGATGCAGGCGGCCGGGGAGCCGCTCCTGGTGACGGTCCGGGGCGTGGGCTTCAGCCTTCGCCGGGGCGCAGAAGCGGAGATCTCGCCCAGCCGGTGATCCCGCCTGGGGCAGCCCTGCTGCCCGCGGGCGCGCTCCTCTCCATCGTTCTCGGGCTGGTCGCACGACTGGCCCTCTCACCGTCCGCGGCGACGCTGGTCTGGTCGGTCGGGCTTGCCTTGACCGGTCTGCCCGTCGTCTGGCGGACGCTGCGCGGCCTCATGGCGGGACGGTTTGCCGCCGACCTCGTGGCGATGCTCGCCATCGTCGCGGCGCTGCTCCTGGTTCAGCCGCTCGCGGGGCTCGTCGTCGTGCTCATGCAAACCGGGGGCGAGGCGCTCGAGCGGTACGCCGAAGGCCGGGCGTCGCGCGCGGTGCGCGAGCTCGAAGCCGCGGCGCCGCGAATCGCCCACCGAATCACCGACGGAACCATCGAGGACATCGCCGCCGAACAGGTGGCGGCCGGGGATACCCTGCTGGTAAGGCCGGGCGAGCTCGTCTGCTGCGATGCCGTCGTGCTCGACGGCCGCTCCCATGTGGACGCGAGCCGCCTCACCGGCGAGCCGGTCCCGGTCACGGCCGGTGCCGGCACCCGGCTGCTGAGCGGCAGCCTCAACATGGAGGGGCCCCTCACCATCCGCGCCACCGCGCTCGCGCGCGAGAGCCAGTATGCGCGCATCGTGGAGCTGGTCCGCACCGCGCAGGAGAGCAAGTCGCCCCTGCAGCGCCTGGCCGACCGGTACGCGGTCTGGTTCACGCCCATCACCCTGCTGGTCTGCCTCGCCGCCTATGCGCTGACGCGAGACTCCGTGCGCGTGCTGGCCATTCTGGTCGTGGCCACGCCCTGCCCGCTCATCCTGGCCACGCCGGTGGCGATCGTCGGCGGGATCAATCGCGCGGCGCGGCGCGGCATCGTGTTCCGGCACGGCACGGCGCTCGAGCAGCTCACCCGCCCGACGGTCGCGGTGTTCGACAAGACAGGCACGCTCACCATCGGACGCCCGCGAGTCGCCGCCGTGCTCCCGGCCCCGCCGGTCGCCACGGACGACGTGCTTCGGCTGGCGGCCGGGGTCGAGCATGGATCCGGCCATCTCCTGGCCCGGACGCTCATCGACGAGGCGATGGAGCGCGGAATCGTTCTCCCGGCCGGCGGCGACATCATGGAGGCGCCCGGGGAGGGGGTTGCCGGCGAGGTCGAGGGACACCGGGTCACCGTGGGGGGCTGGGCCTTCGTGACCGGCAGGCATCGGGACGCGGAGGCTGGGCTGCGCGCCGCAATGGCCGGCAGAGACGAGGTCGGCCTGCGGGCGTACGTCGTGGTGGACGGCCAGGGCGCGGGCGTCGTCGAGTACGGCGATCGGATCCGGCCCGGCCTGCAGGCGTTCTTCGCCGCGCTCAAGCGACTCGGCGTGCGCCGGACGCTGCTCCTGTCCGGGGACGCCCCGGCCAACGCCATCGCGGTCGGGCAGGCGGTTGGCATCCCCGAGTCGCACGGCGGAATGCTGCCGGCCCAGAAGGTGGCGTTCGTGCAGCGTCTGGTAAAGGAAGGTGAACGCGTCGTGATGGTCGGCGACGGGACCAACGACGCACCGGCGCTGAGCAGCGCGACCATCGGGGTCGCGCTCGCGAGCGGCGGTGGCGGCATCGCGGCCGAGGCGGCGGACGTTGTGCTGCTCGCCGATGACCCGACCCGGCTCCTGGAGGCGATCGTCATCAGCCGGCGCACCCTTCGCCTGGCGCGTCAGAGCATCTGGGTCGGTCTCGGACTGAGCGGTGTTGCCATGGTGGCGGCGAGTCTGGGCGACATCGCGCCGACGGTCGGGGCCCTCCTGCAGGAGGCCATCGACGTGGCCGTCATCCTCAACGCGTTACGGGCCAGCTTCGACCCCGCATCACCGGCCCTGCTTCGAGCCGGCACGACCTGACCGGCTTCGCGACCGCGCCTTCCTGACGGCGGATTTTGCGGCGCGGCACACCAGCACCGGCACATCGGCGGCGCGGATCAGCTTGTCCGCCACGCTGCCGAGCGCGAGCCGGCCGAGGCCGCCGCGCCCGTGGGTCGCGAGCACGACCAGATCCGTGTGCTCGGGACGACCCAGCTCGAGGATGCGGTCGGCGGCGTTCCAGCCGACCACCGCCACGCCGGAGGCACGGACCCCGCGCTCGCGCAGCTGCTCGCTCACCCCGCGGACGTAGTCCTCGGCCTGGGCGCGAGCGGCCTCGGTGAGCTCCTGGTCGTAGGCCGAGGGCAGCGGCAGGGCCGGGTCCACAGAGAGCTGGACCGGGAACACCGCCTGCAGCAGGGTGATCTCGGCGTTGTACAACCGGGCCAGCCGGGTGGCCGGTTCCAGGGCCTGCTCGGCCAGCGGCGAGCCATCCAGTGGCACCAGAATCCTCATCGGATCGCGGTCCAACGCCGGAGCCGACTTCCCTTCCGCCGGGCGGACCAGCAGCACCGGAACCTCGACCTGGCGGATCATCCGGTCCGCGACGCTTCCCAGCCACATGCGCTGGACCCCGCCGCGGCCGTGCGTCGCCATGACGACCAGGTCGACGTCGGTTTCGCGCGCGAACCGAATGAGCTCGGGCGCTGGCTCGCCCTTGAGCGTAACGGCCGAAGCCATACGGTTCCCGCCGGCCCGCAGGCCCTCCTGGATGTTCCGCAGGTAGCTGCGCTCGGCCTTCCGGGTGGCGAGCTCGAGCGATATGAACATCCTGGTCCCGACGAGGTCGGCGGGTCGCGGCCGCACTTCGTGAACCAGCACGAGGCGCAGCTTACCGCCCGCGGCGCGGGCGATCCGCGACGCGAGCGGCAGCGCCTGCTCCGCGAGCGGCGAGCCGTCGAGCGGCACCAGGATCGAGCCGAAGGAGGGAGGAGTGCGTGCCATAGATGCCTCGCTGTCCTGTGTGGCCAAGCTCACCGCGACGGTCGCACGACCCACCACGTGCCGGTGCGAATCGGAGCTCGTTCGCGCGTTGACTAAAGTAGACGCCGGCCAGCGTATCGCCCACAAGGCGCCCCTCGAACCAGGTAGCCAGCCAACACCCCGCGACGGGGTCGTCGCGGGGCCGCATCCCGCCGCCGCCCGAGCCTTGCGCGATCCCCAAGGCCTCGATCCGGAGCACGATGGGTGCAGTGATCTCCCGTAGCTGGCCGCAGCCCGCCAACAGAGAAAGGAAAAGGGCGGCCCGCCAGGAGATCATCCCGCGATCCCCGCCCGAACCCGCTGGGACACGCGACGCGAGATCCCCTTGGCGAGCAGCCCGCCGACGTCGACCTGGTTGGAGGCGTGCGCCACGGTATTGGTCGTGACGACGGCCGCCGCGCCCGCCGCGTGCAGCAGCTGGCGCGCGCCGGGCGCGAACAGCGCGTGCACCGCGAGACATGCCGGCGCCGGCCACCCCGCATCGGTGAGCGCCCGGACCGCTCCCGCCATCGTAGCGCCGCTGGACACGATGTCGTCCACCAGCACCGGGCTGCGGCCGTTATGGCGGGTCAGCGGGGGCAGCGTCAGCTCGACCCGGCAGTCGCTGACGCGCCGCTTGGTCATGACCATGTGGGGCGCGCCGACCAGCGCGGCGACCGAGGCCACCCACTGGTGGCTCTCGCCGTCGGGCCCCACGACCAGGGGGTGCTCCACGTGTTCTCGGATCCACTCCGCCAGGAGCGGCGCGGCATGCACGGTCTCCGCGGGCAGCCGACACACCTCGCCCAGGGACCGGATCCGATGCAGGTGCGGGTCGACCGTGACCAGCCAGTCGAGATCGTGGCTGAGCAGTGAGACGAATTGCCGGGCCGTCACGCCTTCGCCTGGCCGGAAGGCGCGGTCCTGCCGCATGTACGGAAGGTAGGGCACGACGAGGCCGACGGAGCGGGCCCCCAGCTCACGGGCCGTGGCCACCGCGAACAGGAGTGGCAGGATCTTTCGATCGGGCCGATGCAGCTCGGCGACGAGCGCCACTTCCTGCCCTCGCACCTCGCCGATGAAGCGCACCCGGGACTCGCCGTCCGGGAAGTGGTGGATCTCGACTTCCCCGGTCGGGGCCCCCAGTTCGTATGCGACCCGGCCAAGCCGCTCGGTACCCGGCATGTGAAAGACGATCATGGCGCGTGCTCCAGGGTGATGATCTCGCCGTGCCCGGTGGCGTAGGTCAACGCATACGCCAACTCGCCGGCGGCCTGCGCGTGAACGGTGAAGAGGGGCTGATCGATTTCCACCTGCTCGTCGAGCCGGACGTGCAGGACCAGACCCGCCGCCGGGTCGCGTGGAGCGCCCGCCAGCTTGGCCACGCGCGCGAGCCGCCGGTTGTCGATGCGCACCACGCGGCCGCTGCGAGGCGCCGCCACCGGACGGGTGAAGGGCGCGGCCGGGGGCTCGCGCATCCCGCCCTGCGCCCGGCAGATGGCGCGGAACTTCTCCCAGGCGCGCCCATCCTGGAGGATCTCCCGCGCGAGCGCCTGCCCGCCGCCGGTCGCGACCACGCCGGCGAGCTCGAGGACGTACCCGGCGAGGAGGAGCGCCCGCTCCCGCAGGTCGACCGGTGCCCCCGGGTCGCGCTGGAGGACCGCCAGCGCGTCGCGGGCCTCGAGCGCCGGGCCGAGGCCACGGCCGACCGGCTGCCGGCCGTCGGTCATGACCGGAAGCACCGAGAGGCCGACGGCCTCGCCGACCGCGCGGAGGTGGGCCGACAGCCGCTCGGCCTCGGCGACGCTTCGGATCTTCGCGGTGGGGCCGACCGGCAGATCGATCAGCACGTGGGTGGCGCCGGCCGCGGCCTTTTTGGACAGCACGGAGGCGACGAGCTGGCCGGTGCTGTCGACGTCGAGCGGCCGCTCGACCCG
>JAICLE010000105.1 GCA_025927545.1 Gemmatimonadales bacterium | reverse complement strand
TCCGGTGTCGGGAACGAGCGCGTTGCTGGAGGAAGCGCGGGCCTACGGCAGCTTGCTGCGGCAGGGCTGGCATCCGCGGCGAACTATCGTGCTGGCGGCGTGGGATGGCGAGGAGCCGATGCTGCTCGGCTCCACCGAATGGGCTGAAGCCCACGGTGAGGAGCTCGCGCGCAAGGCAATCGCCTACCTCAACACCGACGGCAACGGCCGCGGCCGTCTCGGCGCCGGCGGCTCACCCTCGCTGGCCCGGCTCCTCTCCGAGGTCGCGCACGACGTGATCGACCCGGAAACGGGTATGACCGTGTGGACGCGGTCGCACCTCGGCGGCATCGCGGCGGCACACGGTGGCGACCGGCGGGACGCTCGGCAGCGGACGGATCTCGCGGTGGATCCGATGGGCTCGGGCTCGGACTACACCGCCTTCTATCACCACTTCGGCATCCCTTCACTCAACCTCGGCTTCAGCGGCGAGGACGATGGCGGCGTCTATCACTCGATCTACGACAGCTATCACTGGTTCACCACGTTCAGCGACACATCCTTCGCCTACGGCCGCGCGCTGTCGCAGACGGTGGGCCTCACGACCATGCGGCTGGCCGACGCTGAGCTGCTGCCCTACGAATTCAGCCGGGTCGCGGAGCGCGTGAAGGCCAACCTGAAGGATGTGCAGGAGCTGCTCACGACCACCCGCGATTCGCTCGAGGAGCAGAACCGGCAACTGGACGAGAGCACCTTCGTCGCGATGAACGATCCGCGCACGCCCCTGAAGCCGCCGGCGCGGGAGATGCCGCCGCCGTTCCTGAATCTCGCGCCTCTGCAGAACGGCGTTGGCCGGCTCGAGTCGGCCGCGTCCCGGTTCGAGCGGGCGTACGCGCCGGTCGTGAAGGGCGACACGGCGCTCGACTCGGCCGGCACCGCCGCGCTCAACGCGCTCCTGTTCCAGGCCGAGCGTGCCCTCGCCACGGGCGACGGCCTTCCGCGCCGGCCGTGGTACCGCCAGCTCCTGGCCGCGCCGGGCTGGTACACGGGCTACTCGGCCAAGACCCTTCCCGGCGTGCGCGAGGCGATCGAGGCCCGGCACTGGGCGGAAGCGGAGGCCCAGGCCGGGGCGCTCGGCCACGCGCTCGAGACCGAGGCGGCGCTCCTGGACCGCGCCTCGGAGCTGCTCGGGCGGCGGGCACCGGTACTGGACGCGTCTCCCGGACCGTCCTAGCTTGGGACGGCGGTCCCCGCCGTGGGCCACGCCGACAATCGGTCACACCCGGAGTCTCATGACACCCGAACTCTCTCTCGGCTCGACGCTCGGAAGGGTGCTCTGCGCGGTCGTTCTGCTGATCCTCGCGCTCTGCGCGGGCTACGCGGTCGTGCAGGGCCTCACCAACTTCCGCGCCATCACCGTCTGAGCCGGTCGCTGGCCCGCCAGCGCGGGCGTGGAGGCGCTCCATGACGAAGCGAGGCACCCGCCGGTTCTTTCTGGGCGGCACGCTCGCCTGTACCGTGCTCTTCGTGGGGATGACGATCGACAGTCACCGGCAATTCGGCCGGCTCACTCACGCGGACCAGATCACGCCGGCCGTGATCCAGGGAAAGCACGTCTGGCACCGGAAGGACTGCATCAACTGCCACACGCTCCTGGGTGAGGGCGCGTACTACGCCCCCGATCTCACCAAGATCACGGAGCACCGCGGCACCGCCTACCTGCAAGCGTTCCTCAAGGACCCGTCGAAGTTCTACACCGAGGCGCGCGATCGGCGACTCATGCCGAATCCCAAGCTCACCGACGCGGAGATCGACGAGGTCATCGCGTTCCTCGGCTGGGTGTCGAAGATCGACAACCAGGGCTGGCCGCCGCGCCCGATTCTGGTCTCCGGCGCCGCGATCCCGGGCACCAACGTGGGCGCCCCGGCACCGCACGCGGCGTCGAACGAGCCCTCCGAGCAGGGCGAGGCGCTCTTCCGGACATCTCCCCCGGGATGCTTCAGTTGTCACTCCGTGTCTCCGGGAGTGAATCTGGCGGGCCCGAGCCTGGCGGACATCGGCGAGCGTGCGGGAACCCGGGTGAAGAGCCCGGACTACCATGGCCAGGCCACCGACGCCGCGGGCTACATCCGGGAATCGATCCTCCACCCCAGCGCCTATCTGGTGCCCGGGGCCACCTACAGCGCCGGCGGACGATCCTTCATGCCCGACAATTTCGGCACGCTCCTCAAAGCCGAGCAGGTCGACCAGCTCGTCGCCTACCTTCGAACCCTGCAGAATTCCCAGTAAGGACTCCACGCATGCGCTACCGCTCGCAGGCCGTGGCCTACCCCTACTTCGCCGTCGCCCTGCTGCTTTTCGGGCTGCAGGTCGCGTTCGGCCTGCTCGCCGCCGCGAAGTATCTCGGGCCCGATCCGCTGTTGAACGTGCTGCCGTTCGACCGGGTCAAGGAGATCCACACCAATCTGCTCATCGTCTGGGTGCTCACCGGATTCATGGGGGCCTCGTATTACCTGGTGCCCGAGGAATCCGGCGCGGAGCTCTGGAGCCCGAAGCTGGCGTACATCGCGCTGGTCGTGTGGGTGCTGATGGGGCTCACCGCCGTGATCGGGTATGCCTTCGGCTGGACCGAGGGCAACAAGCTCCTCGAGCAGCCGTTCCCGCTCAAGCTGGTGATCGTCGCGGTGATGCTGATGTTCCTGGCGAACCTGCTGCTCACCATCCGGCGCGCGGGCCGCTGGACCACGACCGAGGCGGTGCTCGTCGCGGGGCTCATCTTCACCGCCCTGCTCTATCTGCCGGCGCTGCTCACGTTCGACAATTACACCGTGAGCATCTTCTACCGCTGGTGGACGGTGCATCTCTGGGTCGAGGGCGTGTGGGAGATGATTCAGGGAGCGCTGCTCGCCTACCTGCTCATTCGCCTGTCCGGCGTGGATCGGGAGGTGCTGGAGAAGTGGCTGTACGTCATCGTGGGGCTCACGTTCATCTCCGGCATCATCGGCACCGCACACCATTACTACTGGGTCGGGGTCCCGCAGTACTGGCTTCCGATCGGCGGCTTCTTCAGCGCGCTCGAGCCGCTGGTGTTCCTCGGCATGGCGATGTACGCCTACTACGCGATGCGCCGCTCCGGGCTGCGCCACCCCAACCAGCTGGCCATCCACTGGACCATCGGGAGCGCCGTCTTCTCCGCGCTCGGCGCGGGGCTGCTGGGGCTCGCCCACACCTGGCCGGCCGTGAACAGGTGGACCCACGGGACCCTGATCACGCCGATGCACGGGCACGCGGCGTTTTTCGGGGCGTACGTCATGATCGTGCTCGCCATGATCACGTACGCGCTGCCCGGGCTGACCGGCCGGGACGAGACCAGACTCGAGGGGCCGGTCGGCATTTGGGCCTTCTGGCTCATGGTAGGCGGGATGTTCGGGATGACGATGGCCTTCGCCACCGCGGGGATCGCCCAGACCTACCTGGAGCGCATCATCGGGCTCGGCTTCCTCGAGACCCAGCATAAGATCCAGGTGCACTTCCTCATGCTCCTCGCCACCGGGCTCCTGTTCGCGCTCGGCGTCGCGCTCTTCCTCTGGGACTTCTTCCTCGGCCGCGGCCGTCCCCTGCCCGTCCCGGCGACGGAGCCGCGCCTGGCCGAAACGGCAACCTAGCGCATGGCGCAGCCGTCGCTCCGCTCCATCGCGCGCGAGGCCCCGTTCTACGTCGCGCGCGGCGAGGAGGTGTCCGTCTTCGAGCAGTGCCACGCCGCGGGCCTGCCCGTGCTGCTCAAGGGCCCCACCGGCTGCGGAAAGACGCGGTTCCTCGAGTACATGGCGTGGCGGCTCGACCGGCCCCTGATCACGGTGGCGTGTCACGACGACCTGAGTGCCACCGATCTGACGGGCCGCTATCTGGTCATCGGCGGCGAGACGGTCTGGCACGATGGCCCGCTGAGCTCGGCCGCCCGCTCGGGCGCCATCTGCTATCTCGACGAGCTGGTCGAGGCACGCGCCGACACCATCGTCGTGATCCACCCGCTGGCCGACCACCGCCGGGTGCTGCCGATCGAGAAGACCGGTGAGCTGGTGTCGGCGGCGCCCGGCTTCCAGCTCGTCATCTCCTACAATCCCGGCTACCAGCAACTGCTCAAGGAGTTGAAGCCCAGCACGCGGCAGCGCTTCGTGGCCATCGAATTCACGCTGCCCGTGCCGGAGGCGGAGCGCCGGATCGTGGTGCACGAAGGCGGCGTGCCGGAGCCCACCGCCGCGGCACTGGTCGAGCTCGCCATCCGCCTCCACCGCCTCGATGCGCACGGGCTGGCCGAGCTGCCGAGCACCCGGCTGCTCGTCTCGACGGCGCGGCTTCTTGCGGGCGGCATCCCCGCGCGCGAGGCCTGCCGCGCCGCGCTCGTCGCGCCGCTCACCGACGATCCCGAGCTTCGCGCGGCCATGGACGCGCTCGTCACCGCCACCTTCTGAGTCCGTGTCGTGGCCGAGCCCGAAGATCTGCTGCTCGAGTTCGCTCATCGCGGCGTCGTCGCGGCGCAGCGCTTCTGGCTGCGCTACCATCCGGACGCCGACGCGGCCTCGCGCTCGCTCGCCGGACTGCGCGCGCACCTCGAGCTGGTGCTCGCGGGCTTCGCCGATCGCCCGGTCGTGCTGCTCCCGGCCGATCCGCCGGCGCCCGCGAGCTGGGTGGCCCGCCTTGTCCGTCCGACGCCTCCCCACCTGCGAGACCTGGCGCCGGCGGCGACCGACGGTCGCCGGCTCTATCTGCCTCGCACGCTTCCCGCGGCATTCGCCGCGAGCCCACTCTCGGCCGCCATCGCCTACCGCCTGATGCTGGCGGGGCAGGTCGCCCGCATTCGCCGGGACTCATCGGCGTTCGCGCCGGGCGATGCCGCGACGCCGGTCCACCTGCTTTACGAGCTGGCCGAGGGTGTAGCGGCCGACCGGTGGCTGGCCGCGACGCTCCCGGGGCTCGTGCCCGACCTGGTCGCCGGCCGTCGGGCGAGCCTGGCGCACCGGCCCGCGCTGTCGGCGCTCCGGCCGGCGGAACGCATCGTCGAGGAGTTGCTGCGCCGCGCGCTCGCGCTTCCCCCGGACGAGCCGGTGCCCGGTGTACCGTGCCACGACACGCCGACGCAATCGCGGTCCTGGGCGGCGGAGACCGCGGCCGCGCTCCCGGAGCACGGCGGCCGCAGCCGCGGACTTCCCGCCGTGGCCGCGTGGGGCCGGCTGCTGGCGCCCGCGCCGCCGGAGGCGGTCCCCGCGGACCGGGCCGGCGATTCACCGGCGGACCGCATGCGTCCGGGGCGGACGCACACGCTTCGGCGCGCCCCGGAAGCGCGCGGGCCCGGCCCGGACGAAGACGCGGGCCGGATGGGCACCTGGATCATCCGGCCCGACGAGCCGCAGGAGAGCGTTGAGGATCCGTTCGGCGTCCAGCGACCGGCCGACCGCGACGAAGACGCCGCCCCCGAGGACCTGGCCGACGCGCTGGCCGATCTGCCGCGGACCCGGGTGGTCACCTCGTCCACGCCCCCGCGGGAGGTCCTCGAAAGCGAGTCGCCGGTGCCGCGCGGGGCGCGTGGGGCGACATCGGCCGCGGGCGTCGGTCTGGTCTACCCCGAGTGGGATTACCGCGCGCGAGCGTATAAGCTGCGCGGCACCGTCGTCCGCGAGCGTCCGCTCGAGCCGGGAGACGGCGTCTGGTCGGACGCGGCGCTCCGCCGCCAGGCCGCGCTGGTGCGGCGGGTGCGCCGGCAGTTCGCCGCGCTCAGGCCCCAGCGCGTGCGCCTTCGTCGCCAGCGGGACGGGAGCGATCTCGACATGGAAGCCTGGGTGGAGACCTGGGCCGATCGCCGGGCCGGCGTCGCGGAGGCCGCGAGCGAGGACCGGCTCTACATCGCGGAGCGCGCCGCGCGGCGGAGTCTCGCCATCGCGCTGCTGATCGACGTGAGCGCGTCCACCGACAGTTGGGTGGTGGACACGCGCCGGGTGATCGACATCGAGAAGGAGGCGTTGCTCGTCGTGGGCGAGGCCCTCGCGCGCCTGGGCGATCGCTGGGCGGTCTATGCCTTTTCCGGCGAGGGGCCCAACGGTGTCCGCACCTACCTGGCCAAGGGCTTCGATGATGCCGCGGGGGCGCAGGTGGCGCGGCGGATCGAGCGGCTCGAGCCCGATGGCTATACCCGCGTCGGCGCGGCGCTGCGGCACGTCACCGCTCGGCTCGCGGCCCAGCCCGCCCACCGCCGTCTCCTGCTGCTGCTCAGCGACGGGCGTCCCAACGACATCGACCAGTACGAGGGACGCTACGGGATCGAGGACACCCGCCAGGCCGTCCGCGAGGCCGCGTGCGACCGCGTCCTGGTCTTCGGCCTGACCGTGGACCGCACGGCACCCGCCTACCTTACCGCCATGTTCGGACCCGGCCGCGCGGCTCTGCTCCGCCGGGCGGAACAGCTTCCCACCACCCTCGTGGAGGTACTGCGGCGACTGCTCGCCGGCTGACGCGACCTACCCGCCCGGCGCCGCAATGGGCCAAAGCTGCCCTTGCCCGCCTCGCCTCCAGCTCCTACGCTCTGCGCCCCCCACGCCAACGTCGCACGCCCCGCGTGCACGCCGGCGTCTTCGTTCGCTTCCGTTCACTTCGAGGAAACCCCCATGTCTCGGTCACGTCTTACCGGACGGGCAAGCCTGGCGTTGGGCGGGCTCGCCCTCATGGCCGTCGCCCTGCTCACCGCATGCGGCGACAGCACCTCCCCCGATCCCGCGGTCACCACCTCGGGTACCCACGCCACGCAGCTCCCGACCTACGATGACTTCAAGGCCGCGCTCACGGCGGTGCAGCAGGAAGCGAACGGCGGGCTCGGCTTCAACATGTGGGGTACGATCGTGGACCGGCGCGGCGTGGTGATCGCCGTCGCCTTCACCGGCCAATCCCCGACCGACGAGTGGCCCGGCAGCCGCGTCATCTCGGCCCAGAAGGCCAACACGGCCAATGCCTTCAGCCTGACCAGCTTTGCGTTGAGCACCGCGAACCTGTACGCGGCCACCCAGCCGGGCGGGAGCCTGTTCGGCCTGCAGGAGAGCAATCCGGTCAATGACGAGCTGGCCTACGAGGGCGAGGTCGCAGACTTCGGGACCACCAGCGACCCGTTGCTGGGCAAGAAGCTCGGCGGGGTGAACGTCTTCGGCGGTGGCCTGGCGCTCTACGGTGCGGACGGCGTGCTGCTCGGTGCCGTCGGCGTGAGCGGCGATCTCTCCTGCGCCGATCACATCATCGCCTGGAAGGTGCGCGACCGCCTCGGCCTCGACTTCGTGCCGGCGGGCGTCAACACGAAGAACGAAGCCAGCCCCTCGGGCGACGACAACATCATTTACGACCTGGACAAGAAGGACAAGAGCGCCGGCGGCTTCGGCCACCCGGTGTGCAACGACGCCACGAAGAGCATCGGCGAGAACCTGCCGACGACGAACCCGCTGGGGGACGCGCCGGGGACGTGAGATGGCGCCATGGAAAACGCGTGCGCCCGGGCGGGATGCCCGGGCGCATGGGCCCTCCAGGATTCGAACCTGGGACCGACGGATTATGAGTCCGCTGCTCTAACCACCTGAGCTAAGGGCCCTTCTTTTGGTGCGACAACAACTTAACTGACTTCCTGAACTCCAAGCAATTTCCTGCCCAGCCCAAACGTGGCTCCAGCACGCGGAGAATAAGTATCGGCCGAGACGCAGATGATGAGGGCCTCGCCGCCGCGATCGATATACGGCTGCACCTCGAGGGCGTAGTGCGTCACCATCACCCTGCACCGTTGCCGAGGTGCGCCTGACGGCGGGAATGCGGAACGCCGGCCTCCCCCTCCGAGTGGGAGAAGGCTCGCCAGCCGGAGTACGGTGTCGCGTCGATGCCGATAAACTCGCGGACCCGCTGGAGGCCGGTCACTTCGCAGCCCTCCTCGGTGAGCTTGTAGCCCTCGACGCAGAGCTCCTGCGGCCCCATCCCCGTGAGGCACGAGAGCCACCAGAGCCTTGCCGCTTCGGCCGCTTCAGGGCACCGGCTGCATCATCCTCACTTCTAAGGCGTAGGTGCGGCACCTGACTCAATGCGGGTAGCCCGGTGCAACTCGAAGCCCGCCGCCGAACGCAAGCGGCTGGCGGCAGGCGAGATCACCATGGAGCGTCGCCCTGCGGGGGTGGGACGGCTCCCCGGCGAACGAGGACCCGCCCCGAGACTGCCTTTCCGCTCTCTCCGGCGGTTCACATCAAGGCGTGGATCTGATGCGGCCGCCCGTCCTGGGTCCATCCCACGCCCCAGCACACCGCACGGCTATTGGGCGTGATCCCGCAGGTCAGGTGCTCGCCGGTGCTGATCCGAGTAAACGAGTAGTCGGTCATGACCGCCACAGGCACCACGCTGCTCATGGGTCCACCGCCGTCGACCTGGCCGGTGATGAAGGCGCCCCAGCAGTAGGCTCGCCGGTCGAAGGTCACGGCGCAGGTGCGGTCCCAGCCTGTGCTCAGCTGGGTGAACTTGAGCCCGCCGACCACCCGAACCGGGGCGGGCGCGGATCCGCCCTTGCCGTCGCCGAGACCGGGGCCGAGTCCCCAGCAGAACGCCGCATCCGAAGAGGACAGGGCGCACGAGTGCTCGACCCCGGCATCGATCTGCTTGTACAGCCGGGAGCCTGCGACCGGCGTGGGTACGCTGTCGCTGCGGTGAGCCGCGGTACCGTCACCGAGTTGATTCTCCAGATCCCGGCCCCAGCAGTACGCGTGGGCATCGGTCGTCACCCCGCAGACGTGCTCCAGCCCTGCATTGACCACCGGGTACAGCTCCGGCGTCTGCACCCGCGCCGGCGTCGGGGGGTTACCCTGGTTCCCTCTTCCGATCTCACCGTAGGTGTTATCGCCCCAACAGAACACGCCATTGTTGAGATTTCTGCCGCACGTGAACTTGTAGCCGGCGGTGACCGACAGGAACCGGCGTCCTCCCGCCACCGGCACGGGCGTGGTGCTGTTGAGGAAGGTCCCGTCACCGAGCTGACCCAGGTCGTTGGTCCCCCAGCAGTAGGCGAGGTTCGTTGGCGTTATCCCGCAGAAGTGGTCGTCCGACTTGCCCACGCTCACCTGCCGGAAGCTGATCCCACCAGGGACCGGATAGGCAACGAACGGCTGGTCACCCGGGCGCCAGTCGCCGACTCTCCAGCAGTAGGCCCGGTGATCGGTCGTGACCCCACAGGCCTTCGACGATCCGGTGCTCACCTGAAGGACCTGCAGGGGGACGCGTGTAAGAGCCAGGCCCGTCTCGCTCGTGCCGGAGACGGCGGGCGCCGTCGGTTCGTCATGACAGGCCGAAACGCCGGCGAGCACGAGACATCCGAGGACCCAGGAACGTGCGCGTGGCATGAATGCACCTCGATGCGTGTGGCCCCAGGGTTTCCCAGAGGTCGAGAGGGGCGCCAGGCAGGTTCGGCCTCCGCGTGTCCAGCACCTAGCCCCACGAGTATAGTACGGTACAGGGTCGCCGTGAGCCTCTGCGGAAGCGCCCGTGAAGATCCCTTAATTCCGCGCTGGCACGACGTCCACTCAAGATTCCACTGGGGCGTGCGTACGTTTCGACCACTGAGCCGTTCGCCTTCGGGCGGGGCCACGTTGGGGAGCGTCCTTGCGGGGCCGCTGGCGCGGGCTCAGGATGATTCCTGGCGGCGATCTCCTCCGGTGCTGCGGTCGCGCGGGTCATGGCGAGCCGCCTCGCTGCTGCCTCGAGGTTGCTTCCGCACCGAGGCATTCGCACAAGGGTCTGGGCGCGGCCGCGGTCTCGCGCAATATTGGGAATTGAGTAGCATCGCCTCACTCCAAGCATGATCGGAGGCCATATGGACCTCAGCCCCGCTCATTTGCACCTCGTCCTGAACCACATCCCCGTGCTTGGGACCATGCTTTTCGCGCCGTTGGTTCTGGTCTGGGGCCTCCTCCGCCGCTCACGTGACGTCACGCAGATCGGTCTGCTGCTGGCGGTGCTGCTCGCGGTAACGACGATTCCCATCTACCTCACCGGTGAGCCGGCCGAAGAGCAAGTGGAGAAACAGCCGTGGTTCGATAAACGGCGAGTCGAGGCGCATGAGGAGCGCGCCGAGGTCGGACTGATCGCGGTCCTGGTGACCGGTGCGGCCGCTCTCGTGGGGCTGTGGCTCGCACGCGGCGGGCGGCCGTACCGGAGGGACGTCAGCATCGTCGTGCTGGTCGGCTTGGTAGTGAGCGCATCGCTCTTTGCGCTCGCCGCGCTCGCCGGCGGTCAGATCCGGCATGACGAGATCCGCTCGACAGCCGCAATGGCGGCGCCACCGGACTCGACAAGTACCTAGAAGCCGACCTCGCCGGTCAGCGGCGGGCACCGGGACCGCGATCCGGGTCCCCCACTTCGGAGCAGGCCTGCATGCGGACGATCCACCCGGAGTTGCATCGTACGGAGCGCATCGGCTGGCTGCGGGCGGCCGTCCTTGGAGCCAACGACGGCATCGTGTCGACCGCGAGCCTGTTGCTCGGGGTCGCTACCGCCGAGGCCTCGCGCTCGGCCGTGCTTGTCGCGGGGGTGGCCGGGCTCGTGGCGGGCGCAATGTCGATGGCAGCTGGTGAGTA
>JAICLE010000082.1 GCA_025927545.1 Gemmatimonadales bacterium | reverse complement strand
GCTCCGGTACCCGTGCCCACCGAGACCAGCTCCTCGCCGGCAAGGAAGCTGACCCCATGTGCCCGTGCCGCGTCGTGGAGCGCGAGGAGCTCGGGGTTGCGCTCTTGGGAGATCACCCGCTCCAGGTGCGCCACGGTCGCCACGTGATCGGGCACCGCCCGGCCTTCGAGCGTGGCCGCGGCGACGTCCCATGCCGACTCGTTGAGCGTCGTGGCGGCATAGAGCGCGTCCACCGGCGCGGTGAGCGCCAGGCTCACGCCGCCGGCGAATGCACGGCTGGCGAGCGTTTCGCCCGGCCATCCTGCCGCGTCGAGCAGCCGCCGAGCGGCCGCGCGCCATGCGGCGATGGCCCGTTCACGCACGGCATCGTCCAGCCGGACCTCGAGAATGGCGCCCGGCCGGTCGAGCAGGAGGGACGGTCCGGTGAGCCGGCGGGAGTCGGCGACGCTCAGTCCGCGACTTCCTCGCGTGGGAGCCACACTCCTCGGCTGTCACGCACGAACTCGCGGCGGCTCTCCTCGCCCGGCGGCGCCGTTACCGGCATGACGGCCGGTTCGGGGCGGGAAACGCGCGGCCGCTCGGCCAGGCGCGCCGGCGCCTCCGGCCGGAACTGGATCACCTGTTTCCATGTCCGCGTGATCCCGTCGGCGAAGATGAGCACCAGGTCGCCCGCCTCGGCTTCCCGAAGCGCGGCGTCGGTGGCTGCCTGCTCGTCGGGGATTACCAGCACCTGTTCGGCCGCGACGCCGGCGCAGAGCAACGCGTCGCGCAGCATGTGCGGCACTTCGTCCGGCTTTCGCCCGCGGAGCGTGTCGTCGCGGCGGCAGATATAGCGGTCGAAGTGTCCCGCCGCGATGCGCCCGATCTCGGCGATGTCCTCATCGCGCCGGTCGCCCGGCGCGGCCAGCACGCAGATCCGCTGTCCGGCCACGTCGAGCCGTCCGACCAGCTCGCACATCACCTCGACCGCGGCCGGGTTGTGGCCGTAGTCGAGGATGACCTTGAACGGATGCTCGTCGAAGATGTTCATCCGGCCGGGCGCCTGGAAAAACGTCGTGTCGAACGTGCGGAGCCCGTGCCGGATGTCCTCCAGCTTGAGTCCCATGCTGAACGCCATCGCCGCCGCGAACATCGCGTTCTGCACGTTGTGCAGCGCGCGCCCCTCCAGCGTGGCGGGAATGAGATGGGTCCAGAGCAGGGGGATGTGGGCGCCGTGATCGTAGATGGTGATCATCTGCCCCTTGATCCCCGACTCGAGCACCACGCCGCGCCCGCCGGCCCGGATGTGCTCGCCCACGAGCGCATGGGTCGGGTCCATGGTGACGTAGCAGAGCTGCTTGGCCGAGGTGTAGTCGGCCATCTTGAGGCAGAGCGGATCGTCGGCGTTGAGGATGGCGGCGTCCCGCGCCACTTCCACCACGATCCGCTTGACCGCGGCCAGCTGCTCGAGCGTGCCGATGCCGCGGAGGCCCAGGTGGTCGGACTTGACGTTGAGCACGGCCCCCACGTCGCAGTGGCGCACGCCCATCCCCGCCCGCAGGAGCCCGCCGCGCGCGATCTCGAGCACCGCCACGTCCACGTTGGGGTCGCTCAGCACCATGCGCGTGGCCACTGGACCCGTCATGTCGCCTGCCACCGTGCGCTGGCCGTCGATGTACACGCCGTCGGTGCTGGTGAGCCCCACGTGATGCCCGGCCAGCTTCTGGATGTGGGCCAGCATCCGCGCCGTCGTCGTCTTCCCGTTGGTGCCCGTGACGGCGGCGATCGGGATCCGGCTCGGCATGCCCGGCGGGAACAGCATGTCGAGTACCGGTCCCGCCACGTCGCGCGCGCGGCCCTCGCTCGGCGCCATGTGCATCCGGAACCCCGGCGCCGCGTTGATCTCGCAGATGGCGCCGCCGATCTCCTTGTACGACTGGGTGATGTCGGTCGTGAGAAAGTCCACGCCGCCCACGTCGAGCCCGATCGCCTTGACCGCGCGCACCGCCATCTCGGCGTTGTCCGGGTGCACCAGGTCGGTCATGTCGGTTGCGGTGCCGCCGGTGGAGAGGTTGCCGGTGGAGCGGAGGAAGACGTGCTCGCCGGACGGGGGGACGGTTTCCCTCGTGTAGCCCTTCCGGCCCAGCATCGCGTCCGCCTGGTGATCGAACACCAGGCGCGTGAGCACCTTCTCGTGTCCGATTCCGCGCCGAGGGTCCAGATTCACCTCGTCCACCAACTCCTCGATCGTGTGCACGCCGTCGCCCACCACGTGGCCGGGCACGCGCTTCGACACGGCGACGAGCTCGCCGGCGATCACCAGCATCCGGTGGTCCTCGCCGGTGATGAAGCTCTCGATGATGACGCTTCGGCTGTGCTCCCGCGCCACCTCGAACGCGGCGCGCACCTGCTCCTCGGTGGTGAGGTGGATGGAGATCCCCCGGCCGTGGTTGGCGTTGAACGGTTTCACCACCACCGGGTAGCCCACCCGCTCGGCCGCCGCCACGGCATCGTCGGCCCGCTGCACCAGCCGCTGGCGCGGCACCGGAAGACCCAGGTGGGCCAGGATGCGATTGGTCTCCTCCTTGTCGGAGGCGAGCTCGACCGCGATGTGCGAGGTGCGGCTGGTGACGGTGGCCTGGACCCGCTGTTGAAAGCGGCCGTGACCGAGCTGAATGAGACTCTGCTCGTTGAGCCGGATCCACGGGATCCGCCGGTCCTCCGCCGCCCGGACCAGCGCCGCCGTGCTCGGGCCCAGCGCACGGCTCTGCGTGAAGCGGATGAACTCGTCCCGCTCGGCGGCAAAGTCGAAGTCGTCCGGAACGGCGCCCTCGGGCCTGAGCTCGGGCGGCAGGAGCGAGTGCAGCAGCACCAGGCCCAACTGGCCGGCCTCGAGCCCCACGTCTTCCTGGTGGTACTGATAGACCACGTGGTAGCGGCCCTCGCTGCCCGCGCCGCGTGTCTTGCCGAACGTCACCGCTTCGCCGGCCACGTTCTGCAGCTCGATGGCGACGTGCTCGAGGATGTGGCCCATCCAGGTGCCGTCCCCCTCGGTGAGCCGCCGGATGAACCCGCCGGGCTCGCCGTAGGAGCAGCCGTGCTCGTGCAGTCCCGGGAGTGCCGCGATCAGCCGGTCGGTGAACGCCGGCCCCAGCTTCCCCGACGGCCACTCCTCCAGCGGCCCCAGGTCCACGTCGAGCCGGATAACCGGGAAGTGGGCATACAGGCTGGGGCCGACATAGACGGTCCGGTCAAGTATCCGCATCGTGGTTCCTTATCTGGCCTCGTACCTGTCGGGCCGTGTTCACCACAGAGGCACAGAGGGCACGGAGGGACCGGGAACCGGAGCGCATCGGCAAGCAGAGCCACCATCAAAGAGGTGGTGTTGTCCGGGTCCAAGGGGCCTTCCCTGACCGGGAACCCTCTGTGTCCCTCCGTGTCCTCCGTGCCTCCGTGGTGAACACGGCAAAGATCTACACCCGCCGCGCGATCTCCGGTGCGGCCGCCGCCACGCGGGTATGGAGATTGAATGTCGCACCGAGATCCAGGATGTGCAGCCTGAGCCCGATCAGGCACACGGGATCGTTCTTCCGCACCCGCGCCATGGACGAGAATTCGAGCTCGGACGCGTCCACGATCGTGAGCGCGCCGCTCCCCACGACCTCCATCGTCTCGTCGGGCGCGATGAAGCCGGCCGTGTTCTCGTCCAGCCCGATCCCGATGGCGAACGGGTTGTAGGCCAGCGCCGTCAGCAGCCGCCCCAAGCGGTCGCGCTGGCGGAAATGCTGGTCGATGATGATCCGGTTGGTGAGCCCGAGCCCCGGCGCGAGCGTCACGCTCTTGGCCCGGGGCGAGCCGCCCTCCCGGCCGAACGCGATCATGTGCTCGCACAGGAACGCCGCGCCTGCCGAGGTGCCGGCGATGTGGAGCCCGTCCGCGTTCCGGAGCCGCAGCGCCTTGGCCACCGGCGTCCCGCCGATGGTGGTGCTCAGCCGGAGCTGGTTGCCGCCGGTGAGAAAAACGCCGTCCGCCTCGTCCAGCATCTCCACCAGTTCCTCGTTGGCCGCGTCCGCGCGGGTCTGGATCGGGAGCGCGCGCGCCTCGGACGCGCCGAGTTCCCGGAACAGCGCCTCGTAGCGCGCCCCGGTCTCGCTCAGCTCCGACGCGGTCGGAATGATTGCGATGCTCGCCTCCGGCCCGCAGAGTGCCACGAATCGCCGGAGGATCGTGATGTCGCCGATCTTCTCTTCCGCGCCGCCCACCGGAACGATGTAGCCGCGGCCAGCCGCCACTAGTGACCTCCGGCCAAGAGTATGGCCGGCGGGGGTCGCCGCCGGCCTGCATGAGTCCGTGAGCTTAAGATAACCGCCCTCGGTTCGCCGCCCCATGAACGCGCTGGGCCGATTCGACCCATTGACGGCATCGATGCCAAACCCTACATCAGGGCCGCACCGCGGATAGCACCGAGAATCACCACACCCGGGAAAGCAGTAACCGCAAGGCCACGGATCCTCGCTCGGACGATCGCCGAGCTGTCGGAGGACGAGCGCGCCCTTGCCACGCCGCACCGGAGGCAACTATGCGCTGCGCTTACCTCGCTCTGCCGCTCGCGCTCGCCACTCTCTTCGCGTGCCAACCGACCGACGACCCCTCGGCGTCGGGCGACCCAGTCCCTCCCTCGGCGCCGGCGCCGAGCTTCGGGGCTACGGCCTTGAAGATCCCCTTCAACTTCTTCTTCGTGTTCGATCCCGACCGGGGCTATTCGGCAACCTTCGGCCTCGTCTCGCCGGTGAGCGATGCGCCCGAATGTGGCGGCTCCCAACCGGTGTACGATGGAGGAGGCACCGAGCAGATCGTGGAGACTCCGTCCGGCGCCTTCCATCTACGTGACGACCTGCACCAGGCCACCATCGTGCTCTACGAGGGTGCCACCCCCGATGCGTGCGAGCTGACTGCCCATCCGGTGCTGGCGCGCGGCCGGGGCAACCTGCACTGGACGGTCAAGGCGTTGGGGAATGGGTCGTCTACCCTGCAGGCGACGTTCGGCGGGATCCTCGAGCTGGCGGCCGGCGGACGGGTCCGAATGCTCGGGGTCGGGAATGTGCGCTTCGACGAGCTCGGCAACGTGATCGTCCACGAGGACCACTTCGAGCTGAAGCCGATCGGGAAGTGAGGCGGAGGCCGGCCTGAAGAACACGAAGGACACGAAGCCGAATCGGGGCCACGAGCCCTCCCGGGTTGGGAATCCCTTCGTGGTCCTTCGTGCCCTTCGTGCCTTCGTGGCGAATACGGCAACGATCTACACCCGCCCCACGATCCCGGGCGCGACATCAGCCTCGAACACCCCACGCACCACCGCCCGCCCGTCGCGCACATGCCAGCGGCCCCGCGCCATGACCTCCGAGACGCCGCCGTCCCCGTCGAGCACCACCAGATCAGCGTCGTCCCCCGGCCGTAGCTGCCCTTTCCGCAGGAGCCGCAGCACCCGCGCCGGGTTGGCCGTGAACGCCGGCAGCACCCGCTCGAGCGGCTGGCCGCGCGTCAACAGCGCGCGGAGCGCCTCGCCCGCTGCCGCTGGGCTGCCGACCTCCATGCTGGTGATCCGCCCCTCCGCATCGAATGTCGGCAGGCACCCGCCACCGTCCGAGCTGACCGTCACGCGCGACGCGTCCAGCCCCGCGTCCAGGTAGCGCACCAGCGCCTCGTCCGCGCTCCACGCGTCCTCCCCGTCCGCGACTGGAAACGACGTGATGTCGATGGTACAGCCTCGCTCGGTCAGTGCCATCGCCTCGTCGAACAGCGCCCGGCGTCGGTTCACGTGCGTCGGGTTGAACACCCCCGCCGGCAGCTCGCTCCGGTCCAGGGCTTGCCGCACCAGCTCGAGCCCGCGCGGGCCGTCGCCCACGTGCAGGTGGACGATCCCGGCCTTGCCGCTCATGAGCCCGCCCACGTGCGCGTCGCCCGCGATGCGGAGCAGCTCGTCGAGGGTCGGCTGGCTCGAGCGGTGATCGCTGATCGCCAGCTCGCCCACGCCGAGCACCAGGTCGATGAGCACGATGTCGAGCCGGACGCCCCCGGTGGCCGTGGTGGGAGGGACGTGATATCCACCGGTGTGGCACCACGCGCTGAGCCCCTGCGCCACGAGCCCGCGCGCCGCCGTCACCAGCTCGGCGGTAGTGCGCACCGTGTCGTCGGTGCCGAGGACGCCGACCGCGGTGGTGACGCCGCCCAGGGTGAGCCCTGAAAGCGCGACGGGCGGTACCCGTGTCTCCGGGCCCGCCTCGCCGCCGCCGCCGGTCAGGTGCACGTGCCCATCTATCAAGCCCGGGATCACGCGCCGTCCGCCGAGGTCCACCTCCTCGACCTCGAGCATCGGGTCGAGCTTCGGCACGTCGCGTCCCGCCCAGACCAGCCGCTCTCCCGCGATCAGCAGGTGACGGCGCCCGCGCGGCGCCGGGTCGTACAGCTCCGCGTTCCGGAGCAGCAGGAGCGCGCTGCTCACGTGAGCCTGAACCCGCCGACCGCGCCCGTCAGCCGCTCCGCGGCATCGGCCAGGTGCGAGGCGGAGGTCGAGATCTCCTCGGTGGACGCGTTGAGCTGCTCCGCCGCCGCGGCGATCTCCTCGGCCGCCGCCGCGTAATCTTCCGTCCCGGCCGAGACCTCGCGCATCCGCCCGGCGATCCCCTCGATGAGCCCGCGCACCTCGGCGGCGGAGGTGGAGATCCGCCGGGTCCACTCATCGTTGGCCTCCGCGTCGGCCGCGACGTTGAGGAGGCCCGCTGCGGCCTCGTGCGCCGCGTCCTTGGCCGCGAGCCCGCCCTGGCCCAGCCGGAGCAGGCGCTCCCGCGCCGTCCGAACACGCTCGACCACCAGTTGGACCGTCTCGCTCGTGGTTCCCGCGGACCGTGCGGCCTGGCCGGCCAGCTTCCGCACCTCCTCGGCGACGACGCTGAACCCCTTGCCTTCCTCGCCCGCGCGGGCCGCCTCGATCGATGCGTTGAGCGCCAGCATGTGCGTCTGCTTGGCGATCGCCTTGGTCTGGGCGACGAACTTCTCGATCTCCTCCGAGGCGGCGGTGAGCGCGTCGGCCTCGACCGCCGCCTGCTCGACCTCCTCCGCCAGCCGGGTGAGCTCGGCCGTGCTCACGTCCAGCCGCTCGCGGTGCGAGCGCGCCAGCCGGGCGAGCGCCGCGTTCCGCTCGGCCGACTGCACGGCGCCGGCCGCGAGCTCCTGGGCGATGCCGAGAATCCTGCTCGCGTCCTCCGCGGCCGCCCGGACCACCACCGCCTGCTGGTTGGCGCGCTCGGTCAGGTCGCCCGTCGTGCTCGCTACCTCCTCGGTGGACGCGCTCATCTCCTGGGTGGAGGCCGCGATCTCCTGCGACATCGCCGCCGCCTCGTGCGCGTGCTGGCGGATGGTGCCGACGAGATCCCGCAGCTTCTCGAGCATCGCGGCCAGCGAGCTGCTGAGCAGGTCTCCGGCCGGTGCGCCCGCACCCACCCCCATGCTCAGGTCGCCCTGGGCGACGCGGCTCGCGATGCTGGCGGCGCGGCCGGTCGGCTTGAGCACGTTGTTCACCAGCACGCGGATGAGGATCACCTCCGCGATCAGCGCGCAGGCGAGGAAGATGAGCGTCCCCTGGACGGTCGCGCCGGTGTCGCCCGGCGGCGCAAGGCGCCCGAGCAGCACGGCCACCACGACGCCCAGCAACAGCACCGCGGCGAGGCCGACGAGATGCAGGCGTACGATGAACTTCTGGCGCGCAGAGGCCATGGGCGGGGTCACGGAGCGGGGTGAGGGGGATGCCAAGCTGATCTGTCGTCCCGAGCGAACCGAGCTGTCATCCCGAGCGGAGCGAGGGATCTTGCCCGGGAACGGGTCGAGCGCGGCCGGCAAGATCCCTCGCTCCGCTCGGGACGACACCCCTCGGGATGACACCGCTGGCGCGCCACGCGCCGGCTCAGAGCGACCCGAGCAGGTGCACCGCCGCTCCCGCGGCCCCGGCGGCCAGGAGCAGCACCGCCGCGCACCCCCGCTTCCCGGCTTGGGCCGCGGCGGCGGCAGCGGGCGCCGGCGGGGCAGGCGCGGCCGGCTTCGCCGGCTCGCGGCCCGCCAGCGCCTCCGCGAATTCGGCCGCCGTCGCGTAGCGCTCGGCGGGGTCCTTGGCCAGCGCGCGCACGATGGCGCGCTCGACCTGCTCCGGGATCTGCACCATCGGCCGGAGCGGCCGCGGCGGCCCCATGAACCGGCGCATGAGTGTCGCCTGGGGATTGGGTCCCTTGAACGGCGGCTCGCCGGCCAGCATCTCGTACACCACGCAGCCGAGCGCGAAGATGTCGCTCCGGCCGTCGATCGCCTTGTCGCCGCTCGCCTGCTCGGGGCTCATGTAGGTCGGCGTGCCGACGATCATGCCGGTGGCAGTGAGCTTCTCCGCCACCTCGCTCACCGCCCGGGCCACGCCGAAGTCGGCCACCAGCACCTGGTCGCCCGAGAGCAGGATATTGTCGGGCTTGATGTCCCGGTGCACCACGCCCTGCTCGTGGGCGTAGGCCAGCGCGCTCGCCGCGGCCGTCGCGATCCGGAGCGCCTCCGCCGGCGCGAACTGCTGCACCCGCTGCAGCCGCTCGTACACGTTTTCGCCCTCGACGAACGGCATCGTGAACCAGAGCTGGCCGCCGGGCGTCTCGCCCGAGTCGAGCACGCTCAGGATGTTGGGATGCTGCAGCCGCGCGGCCACGCGGATCTCGCGCTTGAACCGGTCGCCGCCCACCGTGGGGGCCAGCTCGGGATGGAGCACCTTGAGCGCCACCATCCGGTCGTGCCGGAGGTCGCGCGCCAGCACCACGCTGGCCATGCCGCCGCGGCCGAGGTCGCGGTCGAGGGTGTAGCGGTCGGCGATCGCCGCCTGGACCTGGTCGCGGAGCTCGGGCTTCACCGGGAGGCTCGCATCAGCGCGCTGCGGGCGCCGCCGGCAGCCGCCCCGCCGCGAGCAGCTCCTCGACCGCCGCCGCCGGCAGCGCCGGCCAGAAGTAGTGTCCCTGCCCGAGCGTGCACCCGAGCTGGAGCAGCGCCGCCCGCTGCTCCGCCATCTCGATCCCCTCGGCGATCGTATCGAGCCGGAGCGTGTCGCCCAGTCCGATGATCGCCCGCGCCAGGGCCGAGCGGTCGGCCCCCTTGCCCACCTCTTCCACGAACGGCTTGGCGATCTTGAGGATGTCGATCGGGAACCGCTGAAGATAGCTCAGCGACGAGTACCCGGTTCCGAAGTCGTCGATCGCCAGCCGCACGCCGAGCGCCTTGAGCTGCCTGAGCCGGTCGAGCACGGAGTCGGTCTCCTGCATCAGCACGCTCTCGGTGATCTCGAGCACCACCTTCGCCGGGTCCACGCCCGACGACGCGAGCGCCCGGCGGAGCGCGTCGGCCAGTCCCGCGCCCTGAAGCTGCCGGCCCGAGATGTTGACCGACACCGCGAGCACCGCTTCCGGGTGCGCCCGGTTCCATGCCTGAAGCTGCCGGCAGGCCTCTTCCAGCACCCAGGCGCCGAGCTGCACGATGAGCCCGGTCTCCTCCGCCAGCGGCACGAAGTGCTGCGGGAGCAGCCGGCCGTACTGGGGGTGCTCCCAGCGCAGCAGGGCCTCGACCCCGTAGATCGCGCCGCTCCGGAGCTGCACGATCGGCTGGTAGTGCAGCACCAGCTCGCGGCGTTCGAGCGCACCCCTGAGCGCGGCCTCGAGATCCAGCCGTTCGCGGATGTCGGCATACATGCGGGACTCGTACGTGGCGGAGCGCCCCTTGCCGTGGCGCTTGGCCTCGTACATCGCGACGTCGGCGTTCCGGAGCAGGTCGTCCGCGCTCTCGCCGCCGACGGCGGCGGCCACGCCGATGCTCGCCGTCACCCGGACCTGGTTGCCGCTCAGCGAGAACGAGTGCACCATCGCCGCGGTGAGCCGCTCCAGCAGTCCCTCCCGCCCCTCGGCGCCCTCGATCAGGATGGCGAACTCGTCGCCGCCCAGCCGCGCCACCGTGTCGGTGCTCCGGGCGCAGGAGAGAAACCGCTCCGCCGCGGCGATGAGCAGCCGGTCGCCCTCCGCGTGCCCCAGGCTGTCGTTCACCATCTTGAAGTCGTCGAGATCGAGGAACAGCACCGTGATCGGATGCCCCCGGCGCTGGGCCAGCGCGAGGGCGTGGCTCACCCGGTCCCGGAACAGCGCGCGGTTGGCGAGCCCGGTGAGCGGGTCGTGGAACGCCTGGTGGGTGAGCTGCTCCTCCAGCCGCTTCCGCTCGCTCACGTCCCGGGTGTTGAGCACGATCCCCTTCACGCTCGCGTCCCGCAGCAGGTTGGTCGCGAGGATCTCCGCGTGGAGCCAGGAGCCGTCGGGCTGGCGGAAGCGCAGCTCCACGGGCCCGGTGACGCCGGGCGCCTTCGCGGCGTCCCGGAAGAAGGTGGCGGCGCGCTCGCGGTCGTCCGGGTGCAGCAGCTCGGACACGGTCTGCCGCAGCATCGTCGCCGGATCGTAGCCGAAGACCTGTGTCGCCGACGGGCTCACGAAGCGGATCGTCCCGTCCGTCTGGATGATCAGGATGACGTCCGACGAGTGCTGCACCAGCGAGCGGAACCGCGCCTCGTTCTGCCGCGCGGCGGTCTCCGCCAGCAGCCGGAGGTTCTCGCGGACCGTGAGCAGTTGCCGGGTGACGACGAGCGCGGTGATCAGCAGCGCGCCCACCGCGAGCCCGCTCACCGGGTCGCTCCACGGCCGGACGGCCACCCAGAGGAGCAGCCCGTAGGTCGTGGCCACCGCGACGTACGGCAGCGGACTCAATTGCTGCAGCCGGGTGACCGGGACGTTCGAGGCAACCCGCAGCGGCATGGGCCGCCGGAGGTAGAGCTCGCCGCTGGCGATCAGCATGACGTAGCACAGCAGGTAGACCGCGTCGGTCCAGGCCGCGCTCCGTGCATTGGCCTCGAGCGAGACCCAGTTGAAGGTGAGGTCCGCGACGAGCCCCACGACCGTGCCGGCCACGAGCAGCGCGAACGCCCACCGGTTGGTGTCGGTGGGCCGCCGGAGCAGCACGGTGGTGACGCCGAGGAGGACCAGCAGGCTCGCCAGCGGATAGGCGAACGCCATCAGGGTGACGACCAGGCTGCTCCCCTCCGACGCGACCGTCGGCCGCACCGAGAGGTACCAGAGCGCCACCGCGCCGCCCACCAGCACCATGGCGGCATCCAGCAGGAACTTCCACCGCTCCAGCCGGGTGCGCCGCGCCAGGGGAAAGGCGAGCAGCGCGGCCACGGTCAGGAGCGAGTCGGAGAGGTAGAACGGATCGGCCCAGGAGACCGGCGGATTGACGTGCAGGACCTCGAGGTACCAGACCGAGATGGCGTTGCCGATGAACACCATCGCCGAGCCGGTCGCCATCAGGCGGAGCGCGCGGCGCACCCCGGGGTCCAGGATCCTGCTCCGCGAAGCGAGGGCGAACAGCACCACCACGCCCACGTTGAGCGGCATGAAGGCCACGTTGCCCAGCAGATTGCGCAGCGCCGGGCTGCCCCAGTCGCTCCGCTCCCAGAGCAGATAGCCCAGGGCATACAGCGCGGTCAGGAGCGCCAGCGTACCAACCGGCGGTCGAGGCCGGGGAGCAGGGACGGTCCGGATGGGACCTCCGTCGGGAGATGCGTCTGATGCGCTCATGACTGTTGCAGAATGCGACCGAAGCAGCGCGGGGGCGCGGCCGGCGCCAGCCGGAGCACGAACGGTGCCCGGCGGCGCCGGAGGACTGCTAGCGAACCTCGAACTCCGCCCGGCAGCCGTTCGCCACCCAGATGACTCCCGCGCGGGTGCCCCAGGTGCTGTTGTAGACGCACGCGGTGTTGCTGAGCTGGCGTGCCAGCCGCACCTGCGCGCCGGCCCGAATGCGGCACTCGGACCGCTCGCCGCCCTTCGACTCGCAGGTCACCTGCTGCGGGAGACCGGTGCCGCCGGCGTCCGCGCTGCCCACGCCGGCCGCGGTGACTTCGAACTCCGCCCCGCAGCCCCGATTCACCCAGACGAACGTCGCACCCGTGCCCCAGGTCTCGCCCTCTCGGCAGGCGGCCGTGGTGACCTGCTTGATCATCCGCACGCTTGCGCCTTCGGGAATCGGGCACTGCCGCTGCGCGTTGCCGACCGACTGGCAGACGACCCTGCTGGTCGTGCCGTACCCGCCGCCCGCGATCGGTCCGGTGACCGGCCCGGTGACAGGCGCGACGCCGGGCACGGTCACCTCGAACTCGGCGCGACAGCCTTTGGCCACCCACAGATAGCCCTGGCCGGTTCCGTACGTATCGTTGAGCCGGCACGGGCTCTGGCTGATCTGGCGCACCAGCCGCACCTGCGCGCGCTGGGGAATGGGGCACTCTTCCCGGTCGGTGCTCCGCGACTCGCAGGTGAGCTGCGTCGTCGTAGCCGGCGTCGCGTAGCCCCCGCTCGGCCCGGGCGTCCCGCCCGTGCTGAACCGCAGGATCCGACCGTCCGTGGCCACGCTGCAGAGCCCGGCGGAAGTCGCCGTCCACCAGCGCACCTCGGCCACGCTCCCCTTTCGTGACTGCGGCTCGACCCCGATCTGGCCGTACGTGTAGCCGGGCAGCCGCCGGTCCGCCTCGACCCGGCAGGCCCGGAGCTGAACCGGTGTGGCGGACGCGTTCGACGCCGGGACGCCCGCGTACCCCGCGGTCACCGTGAACTCCGCCCGGCAGCCGCCCGACACCCAGATGTAGGCCGGGCCCTGGCCCCAGTTCACTTCCCGGCGGCAGGGCGTGTCGCTCAGTTGCCGCGCCAGCTCCACCGTGGCGTCGCGCTGGACGGCGCACTGCTCGCGGCTGCTTCCCTTCGACTCGCAGGTGACGGTGCCGGTCTGGGCGGACAACCGGGGCGCCGACAGTGCGGCAAACAGGCCGAGCACCAGACCCACCATCACGATTCGCATGCGCCGATGCATCCGTTACCTCCCAGGCTCGTGGTCGACTCGGGAACGTCGACCCACGATAGCGCGGCCCCTGCCGTCGCGTCTGTGATCTGGGGGGCACGGACGCCGGGCGAACGGCTGCTGTCAGCCTTGGTCGTCGGACTGACGACTAGCGAACCCTTGTCGACGTGAGCACGGCGGATAATCCCGTAAATACATAATAGACCCGCCGACCGGGCTGCGCGAGGAGATGGCTCCCCGCGCGCCGCGGGTTAATATTGCTGCCCACACCCATGAACGATCCCCTGTCCCGCCTCGCCGCCGCGTTGGCCGACCGCTACCGCATCGAGCGCGAGCTCGGCGCCGGCGGCATGGCCACCGTGTACCTCGCCCAGGACCTGCGGCACGACCGCCAGGTCGCCATCAAGGTCCTCCGCCCCGAGCTCGCCGCCGTCATCGGCGCCGAGCGGTTCCTGAGCGAGATCAGAACCACGGCCAACCTGCAGCATCCGCATATTCTGCCGTTGTTCGATTCGGGTGAAGCAGTCGTAAGTCGCAAGTCGCAAGTCGTAAGCGATTTGCCTACGACTTACGACTTACGACCTGAGACTTTCCTCTTCTACGCCATGCCCTTCGTCGAAGGCGAATCCCTCCGCGACCGCCTTACCCGCGAGAAGCAGCTCCCCGTCGGCGACGCGGTCCGGATTGCCTGCGAGGTCGCGAGCGCGCTCGACTACGCCCACCGTCACGGCGTGATCCACCGCGACATCAAGCCCGAGAACATCCTGCTGCACGACGGCTCGGCGCTGGTGGCCGACTTCGGCATCGCGCTGGCGGCGAGCAAGGCGGGAGGCACCCGCATCACCGAGACCGGCATGTCCATCGGGACGCCGGCCTACATGTCGCCCGAGCAGGCGATGGGCGAGCGGGAGATCACCGCCCGGAGCGACATCTACGCGCTGGGGGCGGTCACCTACGAGATGCTGTTGGGCGAGCCGCCGTTCAGCGGTCCCACCGCGCAGGCCATCGTGGCCAAGGTCCTGACCGAGGACCCGCGCCCGATGGCGCCCCGCCGGCGCTCCATCCCGCCCGAGGTCGAGGAGACGGTCCTCACCG
>JAICLE010000149.1 GCA_025927545.1 Gemmatimonadales bacterium | reverse complement strand
CTCCGGCACCGCGCCGCCGTGTACCTGGCGGTGGCGCTGCTGACGCTGGGCGGACTGTGGGCGATGCTCACGCTGCCCGCCGGGATCTATCCCGAGGTGACCTACCCGCGCATCGTGGTGCTGGCGCGCGGCGGGACGTTCGAGGCGGAGGAGATGACCGTCGCGGTCACCCGGCCGCTGGAAGAGACGCTGACCGGCATCATCGGGTTGCAGCGGGTGCGGACGCTCACGGTGCGGGGCTCCGCCGAGCTCAGCCTCGATTTCCGCGCCGGCGCGGACATGCAGTTCGCACTCAGCCAGGTGCAGGGCCGGCTCGCGGCCTCCCGGCGGTCGCTCCCCGACGGACTCGAGCTGAGCGCCGAGCGGCTCACGCCGTCCGTGTTCCCGATGCTGCAGTACGAGCTCACCGGCGCGGATCCCCTGGTACTGCGCGATCTCGCGGAGTTCACCGTTCGGCCCCGGCTGGCCGGGCTACCTGATGCGGGCGAGGTGGAGGTCCAGGGCGGGCGCGTCCGCCAGATCACCGTGCAGCTCGACCCGGCACGCCTCGTGGCAAACCGCATCTCCGTCGACCAGGTGGCCCGCGCCATCGCCTCCACCGACCAGGCGGAAGCGGCCGGACGGAGCGATCGCGACTATCGGCAATACGCCGTCATCGTCTCCGGCCTCACCGATACACCGGACGCGGTCGGCCGGGTCGTGGTACAGCAGAGCGGGCCCCGCCAGGTCCGCGTGGCCGACCTGGGCACCGTGAGCTACGGGGCCGAGGACCTGTTCCAGATCGTCGCGGGGAACGGGCGGCCCGCCGCGCTGGTGAACATCGCCCGCCAGCCGAACGGCAATACGCTGAAGCTGCAGGCTGCCGTGCGCGCCACGATGGATTCGATCCGTCCCCTCCTTCCGGCCGGCGTGCGGCTCCAGCCGGTCTACGACCAGGCCGCCCTGGTCCGCGACTCGATGCGCAGCGTGCGCGACGCCATGCTCCTCGGCGGCGCGCTCGCCGTGCTCGTGCTGCTCCTCTTCCTCGGCGAATGGCGCACCACGACGGCGGCGGCGCTGTCCCTGCCGCTCACGGCGGCCATCACCCTGCTCGGCCTCGCGCTCACGGGCGATTCGCTCAACCTGATGAGCCTCGGCGGGCTCGCCGTGGCGATCGGCATCATCATCGACGACGCCGTGGTCGTGGTGGAGAACATCGAGCGCCGGCTGGCGCTCCACCCGGCGGCCCCGCCTGCGGACGTCGTCCGGGAGGGGACCGACGAGATCTTCGGTCCGGTGGCGGGCTCGACGCTCACGACGGTCGTGGTGTTCGCACCGCTGGGCCTGCTCACGGGCGTGGTGGGCGAGTTCTTTCGCTCGTTCGCGATCGCGCTCTCGATCGCCGTGCTGCTGTCGCTGGCGCTCGCGATGACGCTCATTCCGGCCGTCGTCGCCCACTGGGCCGCGCGGACGGGCCGCGGCGCGGCGCACGTTTCGCGTCGCGGCGGGGTCCGGCTGCCGCGGCTCACGCTCGATGCGCTGGAGGTTCGTTACGAGCGTGCCATGGGCTGGATGCTCCGCCACCGCAGCGCGGCGCTTGCCGCCGCGGCGGCCCTGCTGATCGTCGGACTCGTGATGACGCGAGTGATCGGGACGGGGTTCCTCCCCGAAATGGACGAGGGCGGCTCCATCCTCGACTACTGGGCGCCGACCGGCGCGGCGCTCTCCGAGACCGACCGCCAGGTCCGCGTGCTCGAGGGCATCCTGCTGGCGGACCCGGCGGTCCAGGCGTTCACCCGGCGCACCGGCAGCGAGCTGGGCTTCGCGGCGACCTCGCCCAACCGGGGCGACTTCACGGTGCTGCTCAAGCCGCGCGGGGAGCGGCCTTCGGTGTATGACGTCATGGACCGGGTCCGGCGCCGGGCCGACCAGCAGGCCCCGGCGGTGCGGGTCGAGTTCGTCCAGTTGATGCAGGACGTCATCGGCGATCTTGCGGGGGCGCCCGAACCGGTGGAGCTCAAGCTGTTCAGCCGAGACCAGGCGGCCGCCGAGCGCGCGGCGGTGGCCGTGACCGCCGCCATCGAGCCTACGCCGGGGCTGGTGGACCTCTTCGACGGCGTGCAGGGACCCAATCCTGAGCGGCGCGTCGAGCTCGACCCGGCCCGCGTCGCCCGTCTTGGCCTGACCGCGGCCGACGTCGAGGCCCAGGCACGCGCCGCGCTGTTCGGCGCCGAGGCAGGCTCGGCCCGCGAGGCCGACCGTCTGGTCCCGATCCGGGCCAGACTCCCCGACAGCGTCCGGTTCCACGCGGACGCGATAGCACGGGTGCCGATCATCGGCCCGAGCGGTTGGCTGCCGCTCGGCGCGCTCGGTGCGGTGCGCGATACCGGCGGCGCGAGCGAGCTGCTCCGCGAAAATCTGCGGCCGTACGTCGCCGTCACGGGACGGACGAGCGGGCGGAGCCTGGGCGGCGTCATGGGGGATGTCCGGAGGGCCGTCCGGCGGGTGGCGCTTCCGGCGGGCGTCTCTCTCGAGATCGGGGGCCAGTATGCCAGCCAGCAGGCGTCGTTCCGCGAGCTGCTCGGCGTGCTCGCGCTGGCCATCGGCGCCGTGCTGCTGCTGCTCGTCGCCCAGTTCGGCAGCTTCGGGAGCGCCCTGGCCATCGTCCTCGCGGTGCCGCTCGGCCTCACGGGCGCCCTGCTCATGCTGGGCGCCGCCGGAGTGCCGTTCAACGTCTCCAGCTTCATGGGAGTGATCCTGCTGGTGGGACTCATCGTGAAGAACGGCATCCTGCTCCTCGACGCGGCGCACCACGCCGTCGCCGCCGGGAAGGACACCGCGGCGGCGCTGGCCCACGCCGGACGCGCCCGTCTCCGGCCCATCCTGATGACGACGGTATGCACGCTGGCGGGTCTGGTGCCACTGGCCCTGGGTCTCGGCGCGGGCGCGGAGCTGCAGCGGCCGCTCGCGCTCGCGGTGATCGGCGGACTCGTCATCTCGACCCTGGTGACGCTGCTGATCGTGCCGGTGCTCGCGGAAGCATTGGGCGCGCTCGGACCCGGGCGCCACACCCCCGGCGCGTGACGTCTTCGCCCCTTCACTTCCCCGCCGGCCGTCTCTTACTTCCATTCGCTTCACACGCTACCCGCTTCCGAGCGCTCCATGCCCGTACGCCAGCCCTTCACCCGGCTCGACGCGATCATCGACCCCCCGTTCGCCGGCCACCCGGCGGCGGTCTGCCTGCTGCCGAGCGCGCGCGGCGGTCTGGCGAGCGGGACGACGGCCGGGGGCACACCGTGAGCCGCCGCGGGGAGCTGGTCCGTTGAATCCGATCGAGGCGTTCGAGACCGTGGACTTGCGGGTGGGGCGGGTGCTGCGGGCGGAGCCCAATGAACGGGCGCGGAAGCCGGCGTACAAACTGTGGATCGACTTCGGCCCGCTGGGCGAGAAATCCTCGAGCGCGCAGCTCCGGGCGCTCTACCGCGCGGATGAGCTGGTGGGCCGGCTGGTGATCGCGGCGGTCAACCTGGGCTCGCGCAACATCGCCGGGTTCCCGTCCGAAGTGCTGGTGCTCGGGCTGCCGGATCCGGAAGGCAACGTGGTGCTGCTGGCCGCCGAGCGGGACGTGCCGCTCGGCGCACGTGTGTACTAGCGGCCGCTGTCGGGCACCGGTCGGACCACCAGACCGGTCACGGCGCCGTCCCTGGCCAGGCTCCACTCGATCAGCATGGGGCGGCGGGACGTGTCGAACGACGCGGTGCGCTGGTAGACGCTGAATGGCGCCGCGGAGTCCACGCGCTCGTCGATCGCGCGGCGTTCCGGACCCAGCCGGCTCACCGCGCGCCCCGCGAAGCCGGCCAGATCGGCCACGCTGCCGAAGCTCTCGCGCATCTCAGGCGAGAACCGGTCCCACAGCTTCTGGTACTGGTTGCCGTAGAGCCAGCTGGTGTAGAGCCGTCCCTGCTCCAGCGTGCGCCGCGGCTGCTCGCCGCGCGGGGCGCAGGCCCCGAGGGCCGCGGCGCCGATCACTGCCCATGCGCTCGCGCGCATCGCTCGTCCTCCGAATTCCGGACGCCGAACCCTCACCACGGGAGCAGACATGCGGGTGTACATCTCCGTCGACATGGAAGGTGTGGCCGGCGTCGTCCACGAGGACCAGACCGATCCGATCGATCCTCGCCACGCGGGAGAGTATAACAGATTCCGCCGGTTGATGACGGCCGAAGCCAACGCCGCGATCGAGGGAGCACTGGCCGCGGGCGCCGAGCGGGTCCTGGTGAACGACAGCCACTGGCTCATGATGAACCTGCTGGCCGAGGAGCTGCACCCGGCGGCGGAACTGCTGAGCGGCGGCCCCAAGGCCCGCTCCATGGTCGAGGGTATCGAGCTCGGCTTCGACGCGGCGTTCTTCGTCGGCTACCACGCGCGCGCAGGCGTGGGACACGCGATCATCGACCACACCTACACGAGCATCGTGCACGAGGTGTGGCTCAACGGCCGGGCGGTCGGCGAGCTCGCCATCAACGCGGCGCTGGCCGGCACGTATGGCGTCCCGGTCGCGCTCGTGAGCGGCGATCAGGCCGTCGCGGCGGAGGCGCGCGACGTGCTGGGCGGCGAGGTGGAGGCCGTGGTGGTGAAGGAGGCCGTCGGACGCTTCGCGGCCCGGAGCCTGGCGCCATCGGAGGCGTGCCGCCGGATCCGCGAAGGCGCTACCGCCGCGCTCCGGCGGCCGCACGCGCCGCTCCGTCTGGCCTCACCGATCCGGCTCGAAGTGGAGTTTCAGCTCACCCACATGGCCGACATGGCGGAGCTGGCGCCGGGCTCGG
>JAICLE010000173.1 GCA_025927545.1 Gemmatimonadales bacterium | reverse complement strand
GTCGGTCGTGATGCACTCCGGCGCGCTGGAGCCCCACTCGTTGTTCTGCACGATGTAGCCGCCGGAGACCGAGGCGGTCTGCGACTGGCACAAGGTGGACGTGGCCGCCTGCGCGCCGGCGCCGGTGACGAGTGAGGCGACGACGGCGGCGAATGCCAGCAGCAGCGCCGCCGTGGTCGCGAGAACAGGCCTCGAACGGATCATGGACACCTCTCCGTGCACATCTAAGCTCGTGCCGGGAAGGGTCCGGCATGACCGCCACGGGTGTCAAGGTGTCGTCGAGCGCCCGCGCCGTGTTCGCGAACGTTCGCGAACGGACGCCCAGCATGGGCACGTGGTTCTGGCCACGGGTACCGGCTGTAACTTACAGGCCACCGTTAACTGCCCTCGGCGAGGACGGCGAGCCGGTCGATGGATGCCAGGAGCTTGCCTTCAGTGGTCGCCCGGGCGCGCGCGAACCGGTCGGCATCGGTCAGCCGGGTCCAGTCGTAGGTGCAGGTGACCTTCGTGCGCGCGGTTCCGGCCGGCGCTAGCTCCCAGCGCCACAGGTGCCCGGGCGGGGTCTTGCCCGGCTCGGCGGGCGTCCAGGCGATCCGGCGGCCCTCCTCGAACTCGGTCACGTGGTTCTCCCGCACGTCGCCCGTGGTGAGCGTCATCGTGAACACCTCACCCGCGCGGCGGACCCGCTGCCCCTCCGGCGCCTCGGCGAGGTTGTCGTTGCCGTCCCACCGGGGCTGCGCGAACGGGTCGGCGATGAGCTCGAAGATCCGCTCCGGCGCGGCCGCGATCTCGCGGCTCGCGCTCACCACGCGGGTGTCATCCTGGCCTGTTGTCATGTCCCATATCTAAGCACCGGGGCCGTGAAATGTGATGCGACTAAGTCTCATCACTTACGATGTCCCCATGGGTCGTTGGGAACCGAACGCGCGCGAGCGCCTCGAGCGCGCCGCGCTCGCGCTGTTCGTCGAGCGCGGGTATGACGCCACCACCGTCGCCGAGATCGCGGACCGCGCCGGGCTGACCAAGAGCACGTTCTTCCGGCACTTCGCCGACAAGCGCGAGGTGCTGTTCGGCGGGCAGGACATGCTGACCGAGCGCCTCACCACGGCGATCGCGGCCATGCCAGCCACGGCGACGACCATTGACTGCCTCGACGCCGCCCTGGCCGCCATGGCCGTCGCGTTCACCGCTGAGCGCCGGGATCTCGCCCCGCAGCGGCGGGCGGTGATCGCGGCCAACAGCGAACTGCGGGAACGGGAGCTGCTCAAGCGAGCCCGGCTGGCCGCGGCCATGGCCGACGCGCTGCTCGCCCGGGGCGCCGACGAGGTGTCCGCGGGCCTGGCCGCCGAGGTGGGCGTCCTGGCGTTCGGCACCGCCTACACGCGCTGGGCGGCGCCGGACAACGAGCGGCCGTTCTCCGAGATCGCGCGCGCGGTGCTGCGCGACCTGCAGGTCCGCGCGTCCACCCTCGGCGGGGGGCCGCGCAGTCTCCTGCCGCACAGTCTCCTGCGAACGTTCGGGCCTGACCGGGTTCGGGGTCACAATGGACCCGTGATCGAAGTTGAGCCGGAGTACTTCGAGGAATTGGTGACCACGGCGCTGGACGCCCTGCCCGAGAAGCTCGGGAAGCTGATGGACAACGTCGTCGTCATCGTCGAGCACGACCTGGGGCCGCCCGGCCTGCTCGGGCTGTATGAGGGCGTCCCGCTGACCAACCGGACCACGCAGTACAACCTGGTGCTACCGGACCACATCACCATCTACCGCCGGGCGATCTGCGAGATATGCCATACCGAGCAGGGGGTCGCCGACCAGGTCCGCCGGACCGTGATCCACGAGGTCGCGCACCACTTCGGCATCGACGACGACCGGCTCACCGAACTGGGCTGGTAATAACGGGGCTCGGCCGCCGCAACCTCATGTCACCCGCGTCTGGGCTGTATCTGGACGGCGGGTGCTTCCTCCGTATCGCCAGACGGGGGCCCCGCCGCCCCCGGGCCGGCCTGGCCGGGGGCGGCGGGCACGGGGAAGGGAAGGCTGCCTTACTCAAAAGCAGCGGGGTCGCCGGCTCCGTAGCGGATGATCTCCGGCTCATCGCCGGAGAAGTCGATCACCGTTGTCGGCTCGGTGCCGCAGTCTCCAGGCACAAAAAGAGCGGCAAGCACGACACCCCCTGCCGCGGCAGCCCAATAGAGTGCCGACACGAGCGCGAGGAGTAAAACTCGCTTGAGGCGTTCCATATCTTCAGACTGACAGTTTGGGCGATCGTCCGCAACGATCGCACCAGACGCCCGCT